>NZ_JANFZX010000013.1:0-65617 GCF_024461615.1 Anaerotruncus sp. DFI.9.16 | reverse complement strand
CCCCCCCCCCCCCCCCCCCCCCCCCCCCCCCGACAGCGATTCCTCCGGAGGTTCCCGTTCCTTCCAGAATCTTCATGTTGTTCTCCCTTCCGCTCACAGGCTTTCGGCGCAGAAGGCGCGCATCGCCTCGCACGCGGCCTGCTCGTCCTCGCCGTCCACCGTGAAGGTCACCGTCTCCCCCGCCGCCGCGCAGAGAGCCATCACCCGCAGCAGGCGGGTACAGTCGGCCTCCCGGTCCCCCCGGCGGATGGTCACCCGGCTTTTGAAGGCCGCCGCCCGCCTGACGAGCTGTCCGGCCGGCCGGGCGTGCAGGCCCATCGGGTCGCTGATCGTATAGTCAAACTGCTGCATAAAGCCCCTCACAAACCCCTTCCGCTCACAGCGCGTGGTATTCCCGCGCGATGACCGCCGCGACGCGCGCGTTGTTGCGGATGATTTCCACGTTGGCCGCAAGGCTCGCGCCTCCGGTCAGCTCATTGACTTTGGAGAGCAGGAACGGCGTGTTCTTTTCGCCCGCGATCCCCTCCTCCTTCGCCATCTCGACCGCCCGGGCGATCGCCGCGTCGATGACCTCTTCCGCGATCGCGAACCGTTCGGGGATCGGGTTGGAGAGGATTGCCGCGCCCTCGAAGCCCAGCTCCCACTTCGCCTTGAGGAACCGGGCCACCATATGGTAGTCGTCGATCCGGTAGTCGATGCGATACTGGCTGTGCGGTGTGAAGAAGGCGGGGAAGGAATCGGTGCCCATGCCGATGACGGGCACGTCCTTGGTTTCGAGGTACTCCTTGGTGCGGCCGATGTCGAGGATCGACTTGCAGCCAGCGCTGATGACCCCGACGCTCGTGCGGCCGAACTCCTCGAGGTCGGCGGAGACATCCATCGACAGCTCCCCACCCTTGCTGACCCCGCCGATGCCTCCGGTCGCCATGAACCGGATGCCCGCAATCGACGCGCACCGCAGGATCGCCGCGATCGTGAAGCCCGCGTTGAGCCCGTTCACGATGGCGTAGGGGATGCCCTTGACCGACGCCTTCATCGCCCTGGAGGCGGGGTCCGCCGGGTTGTTGGCGAGCGCGCCGACCTGTTCCCGGTCGAGTCCCACGACGATTTTCCCCTTGTAAACGCCGATGGTCGCGGGCACCGCGCCGTACTCCCGCACCGTCTCCTCCGCCATGAGGGCGGTCTCGACGTTGGTCGGGTAGGGCATGCCGTGCGAGATGATCGAGCTTTCAAGCGCGACGACCGGCTCGCCGTTTTGGACCGCCTCCCGCACGCGGGGGGCAACGGTCAGATATGGTTCGATATTCATTCGTCAGCTTCTCCTTCTCATTATATAATGTGCAGCAGGCTGAGCGCCACGACGCCCACCGCAAGGATTCCCATGATCTTGATCGCGCCCTTGCCCTTCTTGACCAGCCAGAAGCAGACGAGCGTCACCGCGAGCGGGAGCATCTTTGGCATGAGCTGGTCGAGGAAATCGGCCTGCAGGCTGATGGCCTGCTCGCCGCTGCCGTAGGTGAGGGTGGTGGACAGGCTCACATAGGTGGCGGTCAGCGCGCCGAGCACGCCGCATCCGACGATGCCCGCCGCGTGGACGATGCGGTCCATAAGCCCGCCCTTCAGGATTTTGGAGACCGCGTCCTTGCCGAGGCGGTACCCGTAGTTGACGAAATAGATGCTCTGGGCGGCCATGGCCGCGACGACGAGCACGCAGTAGATGACGACGCCCGCGACGCCGAGGTTGTTTTCCAGCACGAGCGCGACGGAGAAGGCGAGCAGGATGGGATAGATGATCGCCTGGTTGAGGGTGTCGCCGATGCCGGCCAGCGGGCCCATGAGGCCGGTCTTGACCGCGGTGATCGCCTCGCCCGAGACGCTGCCGTCCTTGGCGCGCTGTTCCTCCATCGCCACGCTGATGCCCATGATGACGATGCCGATGTAGGGCTCGGTGTTGAAGAACTCCTGGTGCCGCTCGAGCGCCTCGCTCAGGTCCTCCTTGGAGGGGTAGAGCTTGGCGAGGATGTGGCTGATCGCGTTGGTGAAGCCGAGGCTCTCAAACCGCTCGTAGTTGATGCAGCAGTGGGAAAAAATGAACCATTTGAACCAGGCGTAAAGCAGGTCCTTTTTGGTGACGATCGACTGGACGACGCCGGTTTTCTCCTTTGCCATTTAAGCCACCTCCGCTTTCTGCATGTCGTTGAAGAGATAGAGCGCCGCCGCCGCGATCGCGAAGGCCGCCACGCCCATCATCGTCATGCCCAGGTAGGACACGAGGAAAAAGCCCATGAAGAAATAGGGCGCCACGCTCTTTTTCATGATCACCTTGAGGTTGAGCGCGATGCCGACCGCCGGGAGCACGCCGCCGATGAGGGTAAGGATGCCGAGCACGCGGGTGCCGAGGAAATCGAGCGCGCTCTGGACGAACTCGGGTCCGAAGTAGGCGGCGAGCGCGACGGGCAGCACGGTCATGAGCAGCAGGACCGGCTGCGGATAGAGCACGTTCACCCGCCAGATGCCGCGGGTGTTCGCCTCGCGGGTGGGCTTGTCCGCCATGTGGGAGATGACGACGTTGAAGGTGTTGCGCCCGACCCACACGAAGGTGCCCAGCATGCCGAGCGGGACCGACAGGGTGAGCGCGACGCCCGTGTCGAGATGGGAGGCGATGGCCAGCGCCGTGGCCAGCGTCCCGGCGAGCGCCGGGTCGGAGGGCTGGGAGCCGCCGACCGACATCCAGCCCAGGTAGATCAGCTGGATGGTCGCGCCCATGATCGCGCCCTCCGCGGGCGCGCCGAGGATGCAGCCGACCAGCGTGCCGGCGACGAGCGGCTTGCAGACGGTGAGGTAGCCGATGGCCCACGGCGCGCTCCCCAGGTAGTAGACGACCCCGATCAGAATCGCTTGCAGAACAGTCATTGTCCTTCCTCCTCTATAACACTTTGTCGATTTCCATTTCCTTGTCCTCCGGCACCACCTGCACATAGACGCGCACGCCGCGCTTCTGCAGGCGCAGGAGGGTCTCGTTCTCCGCCGGGGAGGAGGAGATGTTGCGGTAGAGGGTCGACCGGCCCGCGCGCTTGCACATGCCGCCCACGTTGAGCGCGCGGATATCGACGCCGCGGTCCACGAGCGCCTCCACCGTTTCGGGCACCTTCACCAGCATGAGGATGCGTTCCTCCCCCGCCTCCTGCAGCAGGTATTCCGCCGCCCTGTCCACATCGGCCACCACGGCCTTGAACTCCTTGGGCACCGCCATCAGCAGCACCTCGGTCATAAACGAATCCCGGCAGGTCTCGTCGTCCACCACCATGATCTCGGTCGGGCTGTAGAGCCGCGACCACTGGGTCATGATCTGCCCGTGGATGAGCCGGTCGTCGATCCGCACCAATACGATATTTTTCATCTGTCTTCCTCCCTACTGGTAAATTTCACGCAGGTTCCGGATCGACTCCCGCGCCGATTCGAGCGCGGCGTCCCGGATTTCGGCCGCGGTGCGGCCCTCCCGCATCGAGATCGCCTCGATGAGCATCGCGAGGTTCGCCCCGCTCACGCACTCGTACCCGAGGCCGCGGATGTTGCGGGCCGCCACGTTGCAGGGGGTCCCCGCGTACATGTCGGCCAGCACGAGCACGCCGCTGCCGTCGTCAAGCGCGCGCACCCGGCTGCAAAAACGCTCATTGAAGGCGTCCATATCCACGCCCGGCTCGAGCGAAACCGCCTCGACCCGCTCGCTCTTCCCGGCGATCAGCTCGCTGGCTCTGACCATCGCCTCCGCCAGCCCCCCGTGGGACACCACCAGTATTCCAACCATACCCGTTCTTCCTTTCTTTTGTCAGTCCTCGTAATCCAGCGCGACGAGCTGGTAGATGTAAGCGATCTCGCTGACGGGGATTTCCACCGCGTAGTGGCTCGTCAGGAAGTGGAACGCCTCCTTGACCTGCGCCACGAACCGCTCCTTCTCCCGCAGGAACCCCTCCGTCTCGGGATACTGTTCGATGGGGGTCCGGGTGATCAGCCGCTCGATCAGGCAGCTGATGTGGATGTAGAGCGCGATGGTCACCCGGTTGCTGAACCGCTTGCCGGTGATGCCGCGCAGCCGGGTCACCGCCTCCTGCACGTACCCCATCAGCTTTTCGGGGTTGAGGATGGTGAGGTGCTTGACCACGTTGAGCAGCGAGAAATCCTTGAGCAGGTTCTTGTTGAAGGCGTCGAGCTCGGCCGCGTCGAGCCCGCCCGACAGCGCCGCGTCGATCCTGCCGAGTCCCTCCGCCGTGATCATGTCGCCGATCGCCAAAAAGGGGATGCCCTCGAAGCCGGGGTCCATCGCGCCGATCAGCAGCTTCACGTCGTACCGCCCGAACAGCTCGTCCTCCTCGCGGCTCTGGATCAGCCGGTAGTAGTCATAGGCGATCACCGCCGTTTCGATCGGACGCGGCAGGCTGCCGCTGAAAAGGTCGATCATCCGTTCGGCCACGCCGGTGTCGGCGTCGCTCATAAAGACGACCGCCTCCTGCTTGCGCCGGCTGGCGAGCACCCGGCAGCCGGGCGCCGCGTCCCCGCAGGCGCTCTTGAGGATCGTGCCGATCTCCTGCCCGCTCCAGATGCCTCTGCCGACCGCAAGCGCCAGCGCGGTGGAGACGTTGTCAGCCAGCCCGAGCCGGATGTTCGCGATCCCGCCCACCCCCTCGCCGACCGCCTCCATCGCCCCGGTGTCGAAGAGCAGGATGAACGCCCGGCACGTCGGCCGTCTGCGGATGTACTTCCCCAGCCGCACCGCGAGGTCCGCCTCGCCGGCGTTCACCGGCAGGTCGATCGCGTCGAAGGTGTGCCGCCCGATCAGCTTGTTGACCGTCTCGGCCATGCTGCTGGCCGTGGCGTAGCCGCGGCAGGCGATCACGCCGCGGATGGCGCTCACCTGCACCCCCTTGTTGCTGTACTTGATGTTGAGCGCCAGCAGCAGCAGATCCATCTTGGAGATGCGCAGATCCATGTTCTGCCCGATGAGCTCGGACGCCTCGAGCGCGATGGTCATCTCCCCGGGCGAGGTCCTCCGCAGCGTCCCCAGCGCGCCTTCCAGATCGGCGTCCCTCCGCTCCAGCCACCGCTGGAGGGTGAGGTTGCGCTGCATCTGGGCGTGGAGCCCGCGCGAAATGAGGAACCCGCAGTGGACGGGGAGCACGGCGTGGTACTTCTCCGACACGGCCTCCAGCACCCCGTCCACCACCTGCTTGATCGCGTTGAACCGGCTGTTGGTGTGCTTTTTGTCGAAGTAGAGGTAGTCCATAAAGCTGTTGATATAGGCGTAGCAACGCTCGAACACGCCGCCGAGCGACGCCTCCTCCCCCGCCTGCCGGGCAAAGCACCCGAGGATCGAATCGTAGAAGCGCACGAAGATGTCCACCGCGTCCAGCTTCTCGTACTCGTTGATGCTGATGAGGCTCTCCTGCTCATTCTCGGCGGCGGGGTCCGCGCGGGAGGCCGCCAGGATCTCCTCCGGCAGGTGATACTGGTAGACGTAGAGGCTTTCTGCGTCCGCGTCGCTGTAGAGGAAGGCGTTGGCGCAGCAGCTGCGCACACAGTTTTTGAGCTGCGCGACGTTCCCCGCGTAGACATAGTCCATCATCCGGTGGAAAACGCTCGTGCCGATAAAGATCTTGCGCCCGTTTTTGCGGGCCTCCCGCTTGAAGAAATAGAGCAGCAGTTCCTTTTTCTCCTCGGGGGTGCGCTCCTCAAGCGGCGGGACGCTCACCGAAACGGGGATCAGGCGCTGCAGCGCCCGGTCGAGCGCGCGCCCCGGCTCGGCGGAAACGGTGAAGACGAGGCGGACGTCCGCCGTACGCACGGCGTCCTCCCCGCAGCGGGAATAGCGCCCGGTCTGCATGAACTGTAAAAGCCTCTCCTGGCACTCGCTTCCGAGGGCTCCCGCCTCGTCGAGCAGCAGCATCCCGCCGTCCGCGGCGGCAAGGCAGCCGAGGGCGTCCCCCCGGCGCGCGTCGCCGAAAATCTGGGCGAGCGCCTCCCCGTCGCTGCGGTATTCGGCGCAGCCGGCGGTGACCAGCCGCCCGGGCGGCAGCACCCCCTCGTCCGCCGCGTACTCGTACATCAGCCGCGCGAGCAGCTTTTTGCCGGTCCCGGGCTGTCCCGCCAGCAGCACCGGCAGGCCGTGGGGCGGATATTTCACCGCCGCCTTGAGCTGCTCGATGCAGTCGCTGATGCTGCGCGTGCTGCCGACCGCCTTCTGGAAGTTGCGCAGCCGGTTTTTTTCACGGTTCAGGTGCGCCGCCAGCTCCCGCAGGCTGTCGAAGGCGGGCTGGGCGACCGTCGCGTCGTACTGCGCCTCGAGCATCCCCTTGTGGAAAAAGTAGACCGGGCGCAGATTCGCTTTGACGAGCAGCCCGTCCTTGACAAGCTCATTGAGATACTGGCTTGTGAGGTTCCTGCTGACGTTCAGCCGGGCGCTGATGGCCGACGCGGTAAACCGCTCCGGCTCCTCTCCCCGGAAGCCGTCGGTCAGCCCCTTGATGTATTCCAGCAGTTCCTCTTTCGTTTTGACAAACATGTTGGCGCCCTCCCGTTGAAATGATCATAACCCCGCGCCCCGGGCGCGTAAATAGGTTTTGCGAAGGTTCGACACAGCGGCGTGATTTCCGTCAGTCTTGTGGGGTTTTTCCAGTTTATCCCCCGTTATGTCGACGTTTTTCAGGCACATTCCCTTATCCGCCCGGCCGTTTTTTGTCCCTTCGACAGATTTTTCACACCGTCCATGATACCATGCGCGCGCGGAAAAAGGACCCTTTCCGGCGCATCTCCAGTTATTTCCTCCCGCCGCCGCAGAAAAAGACAGCCCCCGCTCCGGGTCCCGGAGCGGGGGCTGTCTTCGGCAATTTCCTATGTGGGAAGGTAAAGCGTTATAAGCGGAAGTTGATGTCGTAATCCTCGGGCAGGAAGTAGAACTTGCAGCGGGCGATCCCCTCCTTCTGGGAACCGTAGAGGATCTCCTCGATGTAGATGATCGGCGTCTCGTTCTCCACCTGCAAAAAGGCGGTGACGTTGTCCTCCGCGGGGACGACCTTGAAGGAGAGCTCGGCGGAACTCGCCAGCTCGAAAATCCTCCGGTTGACCAGCGCGTAGGCCTCGTCCTCGTTGTTGAGGTCGACGTCGAGCTCGTTGACATACCGCACGGGGATCTGCACGAACGAATGCCCGATCGGGCGGCCGCCCGAATAGTAGACGTTGTTGCTCGCCATGACGATCTCGCTGACGCGGATGCCCAGCCGGTGCTGGGCGATCTCGGTGGGCGGGCCGTAGTTATAGGAGATCTTGATCTCGGTGATCTCCCGGCGCGCGCATTCGATGACCGGGTTCACGATCCGGCTGGCGGGCACGCCGCGCCCGGGGTCGTAGGTGATGAAGGTCCCCTTGCCCTGCTGCTTCGCGATGAGGTGGTCCTCATTGAGGATGGTCAGGGCCTGCCGCAGCGTGTTGCGGCTGACCCCGTACTTTTCGGCGAGCACCGGCTCGCTCGGCAGCTGGGAGCCGTTTTTGTAGACGCCGTCGACGATATCGGAGTAGATCTGGTTGTAGATCGAAACGTAGGAAGGGATTTTGTTGTCGTTGAGGCTTGTGATCTTCTTATTCATCGATTCCCGTCCTTTCCACCGCCTCCAAAGTCGCCCAGCCCCCCACCGTCCGGAAGCCGAGACGGTCGAAGAGGTTCTCCTCCGGCCCGCGCCCGCAGAAGACGCAGGGCTTCTTTCCCTCGGCCAGCACGGCGCGGGAGAGCGCGGAGACGATCTCAGAGGCGTACCCGCGTCCGCGGAAGGCGGGCGCCGTGCCCACCCCGCCGAGCATGACCGTCCGCCCCGCGCCGGCGGTGCTGTTGCCGTGCGAAACGATCTCCCCGTCCCGCTCGAGCATCAGGTGGATGCCGTCGTTATTGCGGATGCGGTCGGCGATCATCTCTCCCGACGCGTAGAGGGAGGTGAACTCCGGCAGGCTCTGCAGGAATTGGTGGATGCGCCCCGCGTCAGCGGGTTCCGCCCTGCGCGCCCGGCCGGCGTCCGGCTGGAGCGCGTCCTCCCCCTCCAGCATGCAGAGCCGTTTGCACCGGAGGATATATCCATCGCCCGCGTCCCCGCTAAGCCGTTCGACGAGCTCTTGTTTTCCCATTATAACAGAAATTGGAAAGCGTTTCAAAAGGGACCGCACAAAGACCCCGTCCACAGCCTCCCCATAGACCATCAGGTTCTGGTAGAACCGCATGTATACCGCCCGGCAGACGCCGTTTTCCACATCCGCCCAGGTGTCCTGGAAGGGGGCGCTGGCCCCATAGAGCCGCAGGTCGGCCAGCAGGAAGGTATTAAAGACGTATTCTTGCTCGAGATAGCGTTCGAGCAGCCCGGCATGCGAATCCGCGCATGTGATAATCAACCGATCACCTCAATCGGAAGCGGGGGGGGGCCCCCCCCCCCCCCCCCCCCCCCCCCCCCCCCCCCCCCCGCCGCTTCATTATTTCCAGATGCTGATCGTCCAGTCGGGACCGTAGGAGATGCCGTAGGTCTCGCCCATGCTGACCTCGTTGAGGGAGAGGTCGAGGTTGTTGAGCTCGTTGTTGTAGATGATCGGCTCCCCCTTGGCGACGTAGCCGAAGGAGCGGTGGAAGAGCACCTTGCCCTCGAACTTGACCTCCTCGCCGTGCTTGACCAGGGTGTTGACCATATCGCCGTGCCGGAAGCCCGCCGCGACGAACTGCTGGTAGTTGATGTTGGTGTCCACGCAGCCGAAGTTCGGGCAGATCATCGCGACGCAGCCCTCGGCGCGGCCCTCGGTGATCTTCGCCTCGGGCAGCGGATTGCAGATGATCTCGTCGACGCTGTAGGCCGGACCGACCCCCTCGAAGTCGATGAGCCCCGCCGCGAGCTTGCCCCCGCAGTAGGCGAACAGGTCGCGGCCGTGGAAGATCGCCACGTCCTCGGTGCCCGCGCCGACCAGGCGGTTGCGGGTCTCGTCGATCTCGCGGACCTCGTCGATGCCGAACTTCTCCTTTACCAGCGTCAGGGAACCGTTGTCGGGGGTGACGACGTAGTAGCCGTTGCTCGTCTTGGCGACACACGCCTTGCGCGGGGTGCCGACGCCCGGGTCGACGACCGACACGAAGATGGTCCCCTTGGGCCAGAAGGCCATCGACTGCCACAGGCGGTAGGAAGCCGTCCAGGTGCAGAATTTGGTGACCTCGTGGGTGAGGTTGTACATCTCGATCTCCGGGTCGATCGATTTGACGACCCCGTACATCGAGCAGACCGCTCCATCCTTCAGGCCGAAATCCGTACTGAACACGACATAGGGTTTTCTCATTTTGTTACCTCCATTTACTGATCCGGCTTTGTGGCAGCCGCGTGCCCTGCAATTTCGATGGCAGTTGCAAGCCTTTAAAACGGGTACCACATCGGCGGCTTGACGATGACGCCGTAGGCCATGTAAGCCGCCGTCAATGCGGCCAGCACGGCCGCCAGTACAAGACAGATCTTGTCGAGCCTGCCGTAGGGCGTTTCGACATACCAGGTGCGCTTTTTGTTCTTGCCGAAGCCGCGCAGGTCGAGCGCGTCCGCGATGACCCCCACATCGTCGAAGGAGGAGAGGATGAGCGGCACCGCGATCGACACGACCCCTTCGATCTTCGCCTTGAGGGTGGTCTTTTTGCGGCCCAGCTCGAGCCCGCGCGCCTGGATGGACGCGGAGATGTTCTTGTAGTCCTTGATGAGGTCGGGCAGGTAGCGCAGCGCGATGGAAAAGACCATCGACAGCTTGTAGGGCAGCCCGACCCGGTTGAAGCCGGCGGCCAGCTGGGTGGGGGTGACGACAAAGATCAGCCAGAGGGAGACGAGGAACATCGCCACCACCTTGAGGGTGCGCACGGCAAAATACCAGAGCGTTTCGGCGGGCATGACGAGCCGTTCGGTGAACCGGAAAAGCTCGGTGCAGGTGCCGACGAACTCGCAGCCGATATGCGGGTTAAAAAGGTAGAAGAGGATGAGGTTCACCGTGTTGAGCCCCATCGCGACGAGCATGAGTGCCCAGATGATCTTCCAGTTCGGCTTCAGCGACGCGAGCGCCGCCGCCGCGACCGCCGTGACCGCCAGCAGGATGCGGCAGTCAAAGGTGGAGATCGTCAGGATGATGGTCACAATGAAGAGCAGCACCTTGACCTGCCCGCAGAGGGTGTGCAGCGGGGTGACGCCGGGGCTGAACCGGACGAGGTTATTGCTCGTCATGCCGCCTCACCATCCTTTCGTATTCGATGAAGTGGCGCACAAACGCCTCCGGCTCGATCCCGAGGCGGCGCGCCAGCTTGCACAGCGACGTCTCCTTGAGGCTCGCGCGGCGCAGGATGTCCGGGTCGGAGAGCATCCGGAAGACGTCCCCGTCCCCGATCTTCTCCCCGTCCGCCATGACGACGGCGCGGTCGGTGTATTCGATCGCCAGGTGCATGTCGTGGGTGATAAAGAGGATCGTGAGCCCCATCTCCCGGTTGAGCCGGTCGAGGAAGTCCATGATCTCGCGGTAGTGGAAATAGTCCTGCCCCGCGGTCGGCTCGTCGAAGATCATGATCTTCGGCTGCATGACGAGGATCGAGGCGATCGTCACCCGCTTGCGCTGCCCGTAGGAGAGGGCCGACACCGGCCAGCTGCGCATTTTGGAGAGCCCGCAGAGGCCGAGCACCAGCTCGAGCTTTTCATCGATCGTCTTCTGGTCCACCCGGCGGAGCTTGAGCGCGAGGGTGATCTCGTCGCGGATCATATCCTTGACGAGCATCTGGTTGGGGTTCTGCATGACGTAGCCGATCCGCTCGCCGATCTCCTTGATCGAGAGGACGCCGTAGTCCTCCCCCTCAATGAGCACGCGGCCCTCGTCGGGGCGGATGACCCCGATCAGCAGGTTGGCGAGGGTGGTCTTGCCCGCGCCGTTCTTGCCGACCAGCGCGATGCGTTCGCGCGCGCTGACCGTCAGGTCCACATGGCTGAGAACCTTGTTATCGTCGTAGGAGAAGGACACGTCCTCCACCCGCACGAGCTCCCCGGGCGCGGGCTGCGCCCGGTGGGGGGTCTCGCTGGCGAACCAGCCGCGCAGCGCCTCCTCCCGCCCCTCAAGGCGGATCTCCTCCACCGATTCGGGGTGGTCCTCCTCGGCAATCTCACAGCCGGCGTATTTGAGCGCCGTCACGTAAAGCGGCTCCCGGATGCCGTGCTCCTGCAGGAGCGGGGAGCTCAAAATCTTGGCCGGGGTGGTGTCCGCGACGATCCGGCCCCCGTCGAGCAGAATGACCCGGTCGACCGGCCGGTGGAGCACATCCTCCAGCCGGTGCTCGATGATAATGACCGTCTTCTGCTGCTCCCGGTGGATCCTGTCGATCAGCTCGATCGCCTGGAGCCCCGCCTGCGGGTCGAGAGCGGCGAGCGGCTCGTCGAAGAGCAGGATGCCCACGTCGTTGTGCATGACGCCGGCGAGCGAGACCTTCTGCTTCTGTCCGCCCGAGAGGGAGAAGGGGGTGTGGGCGGTAAACCGCTCCATCCCCACGATGCCCAGCGCCCGCCGCACCTTTTCGAGCATGACGGGGCGCGGGACGCAGTCGTTCTCCAGCGAGAAGGCGACGTCCTCCCCCACCGTGAGCCCCGCGAACTGGCAGTCGGAATCCTGCATGACGGTGCCGACGCGGTTGCTGAGCTTATGGATGTCGAGGCTGCGCGTCTCGTCGCCCATGACCTTGAGGCTGCCGGTGAACTCCGCCTTGACCGAGAAGGGCAGCAGCCCGTTCAGGCAGGAGCCCAGCGTGGATTTCCCGCTGCCGGACGGCCCGAGGATGAGCACCTTTTCCCCCTCGTAGATGGTCAGGTTGATGTCGTAAAGGGTGGGCTTCTGCTGTGACGCGTAGCGCATCCCGAAATCCCGGAATTCGATCACGGGCTTTTTCATGTCGGATTATTCCTCCGTGAGATTGGTTTTGAGCCGGTTCTTTTTGGCCATCATCTTGAGCAGCGGCACGCCGATGATCGCGGCCATGAGGCCGTCCTTGACGCCGGCGATGACGCCCTGCACCATGCCGATCTCCAGTTCGCCCTGGTACCACATCATCGTGAAGAGCGGGGTGATGCCGCAGAAGGCGATGAGCGGGGCGACAAAGGCGAGCACGGCGAAGGTGGCGGCCTGCTTGTTGGTGAAGACCCCCTCGCCGACCCTCGCGCCGTAGACGGGCAGCAGGCCGGTGATGAAGCCGCAGAAGAAATGCCCGATCGTCCAGTCGAACCAGAAGCCCCAACCGCCGATCATGTCGGCCAAAAAGTTCCCGAAGCACGCGGCGATCGCCGCGGGCAGCGGCCCGAAGAGCGCGCCGACGATGACGATGACGACGGGCGCGAGGCTGAACTGCACCTGCGTAAAGATGGGGATCTGGATGTAGACCATCATGATCGCCATCAAAATTGCGCCGAGCGCGACGCCGACCACCGTTTTCGTGTTCCACTGACCTACCAGTTTTCTCCCGATTCCATTCATAACATACCCTCCTGCTTTTCCTCAGTTGTTCATATTGTTCAACTTGTTGAACAAGTTGCTTTCATTATAAAAAGCGCGCCCCCGCTTGTCAATGCGCAAAACCCGAAAACCGCAAATTTCAGCAGTTTCCACCATCCCGCCCCACGGATTCCGCCAGTTTGCACAAACCTGCTCCGCCGGAAAATATTTCTGCCTTTGGCCTTGCATTGCCATACTAGATATCGTATAATACTATTTGTAAAACACAATATCTAGTGAGGAAGGGTTCGCAATGATCAATACGATTCGGAAACGCAGCGGCGAGGTCGTCGCCTTTCAGCCGGAGAAAATCACCCGCGCCATCTATAAGGCGGCCGTCGCGGTGGGCGGCAGCGACTGGGGCCGCGCCGAGGAATTGACCGAACAGGTCGTCGTCCTTGCAAACGCGCAGTTCCCCGACGGCACCGCCGAAGTGGAAAAGGTGCAGGACCTCGTCGAGAAGGTGCTCATCGAGAACGGCCACGCCAAGACCTCCAAGGCATACATCCTCTACCGGGAGAAGCGCCGCAGCGCGCGCGAGGCGAACGCCCTGATCGGCGCGACGATCGACATGTTCTCCAAGTACATGGGGGACGGCGACTGGCGCGTCAAGGAAAACGCCAACGCCCAGAAATCGATCGCGGGCATGAACAACTACATCCGCGAGACGTTCACCAAGCAGTACTGGCTGCATGAGATCTACCCCGACAAGATCCGCGACGCCCACCTCTCGGGCGACCTGCACCTGCACGACCTCGGGTTCTTCGGCCCCTACTGCGCCGGCTGGGATCTCAAGCAGCTGCTGCTCGGCGGCTTCGGCGGCGTGCCCGGCAAGGTCGAATCGAGCCCCGCCAAGCACCTGCGCAGCTTTTTGGGCCAGATCGTCAACTCGACCTTCACCACCCAGGGCGAGACGGCGGGCGCACAGGCGTGGTCCTCCTTCGACACCTACTGCGCCCCCTTCATCCGCTACGACCACCTCGATTTCGCGACGGTCAAGCAGGCGCTCCAGGAGTTCATCTTCAACCTCAACGTCCCCACCCGCGTGGGCTTCCAGTGTCCCTTCTCCAACCTCACCTTCGATATCAAGCCGCCCCGCACCCTGCGCGACCAGGCGGTCATCATCGGCGGCCAGCCGATGGACGCGACCTACGGCGAGTTCCAGGCGGAGATGGACATGCTCAACCTCGCCTTCTGCGAGGTCATGATGGAGGGCGACAAGAAGGGCCGCGTCTTCACCTTCCCCATCCCGACGATCAACGTCACCAAGGATTTCGAGTGGGACAGCCCGGTGGTCAACAAATTCATGGAGATCACCTGCAAATACGGCATCCCCTACTTCTCCAACTACATCAACTCCGACCTCTCCCCCGAGGACGCGCTCTCAATGTGCTGCCGCCTGCGGCTCAACACGGGCGAGCTCCGCAAGCGCGGCGGCGGCCTCTTTGGCTCCAACCCGCTCACCGGCTCGATCGGCGTCGTGACGGTCAACCTCCCGCGCATCGGCTATCTCTCCAGGACGGAGGAGGAGTTCAAATCCCGCCTGCTCGACCTGATGGAGATCGCCAAGGAGAGCCTCGAGATCAAGCGCAAGACGATCGAGGAGCAGACCCGCCGCGGCATGTACCCCTACTCGGCGCACTACCTCGAAAACGTGAAGGAGCGCACCGGCAGCTACTGGTTCAACCACTTCAACACGATCGGCCTCATCGGCATGAACGAGGCCTGCCTCAACTTCATGGGCAAGGACATCACCACCCCCGAGGGGCAGAAATTCTCCCTTGACATCCTCGACTTCATGCGCGACACGATCACCCGCTTCCAGGAGGAGACGGGCCACGTCTACAACCTCGAGGCGACTCCGGCGGAGGGCACCAGCTACAGCCTCGCCCAGCTCGACAGGAAAAAATATCCCG
Source organism: Anaerotruncus sp. DFI.9.16 (assembly GCF_024461615.1). Classification (NCBI taxonomy): domain Bacteria; kingdom Bacillati; phylum Bacillota; class Clostridia; order Eubacteriales; family Oscillospiraceae; genus Anaerotruncus; species Anaerotruncus sp. DFI.9.16. Next base: position 51,137 of record NZ_JANFZX010000013.1, on the reverse strand, counting down.
ATATCATCACCGCCGGGCAGGACGCCCCCTACTACACCAACTCGACCCAGCTGCCGGTCGGCTTCACCGACGACATCTTCGAGACGCTCGACCTCCAGGACGAGCTGCAGTGCAAGTACACGGGCGGCACGGTGCTCCACCTCTATCTCGGCGAGCAGATCAGCGACGTCGAGGTCGCCAAATCGCTCATCCGCAAGGCGTTTACCAACTACCAGCTCCCCTACATCTCGCTGACGCCCACCTTCTCGGTCTGCCCCGAGCACGGCTACCTGAACGGCGAGGTCTATTCCTGCCCCGAATGCGGCCACGACACCGAGGTGTGGAGCCGTGTGGTCGGTTATCTGCGCCCGGTCCAGAACTTCCACCGCGGCAAGCGCGAGGAGTATAAGGAGCGCAAGAAGTACCGCATCAAACCGGAGGAGCTGAGCGCATGATCTTCGGCGGGATGCAGCGCAGCAGCACGATCGACTTCCCCGGCGCGCTCGCCTGCGTGCTCTTCACGCGCGGCTGCGACCTCGACTGTTTCTACTGCCACAACCGCGAGCTGATCGCCGGGGACGGCGACCAGCTCGCCGAAGCCGCCGTTTTTTCCTTCCTCGAAAAGCGGCGGGGCCTGCTCGACGGAGTGGTCGTGAGCGGCGGGGAGCCGACCCTCCAGCCCGATCTCGAGGAATTCCTCCGCCGCGTCCGCCCGCTCGGCTACCGCGTCAAGCTCGACACCAACGGCCGGCGGCCCGCGCTCGTCGAACGCCTCTGGGGGGAGGGCCTGCTCGACTACGTCGCCGTCGACGTCAAGGCGCTCCCGGCGGACTATCCCGCCGTCTGCGGCGCGGACTGCTTTTCCGACGTGCGCCTTACGATCGATACCCTCCGTTCTCTCGGCGCGGCGTTCGAGGCGCGCACCACCCTCTACCCCGGCCTGGACGCCGGGGCGCTCGGAGGACTGCTCGCCTCCTTCCCGCCCCTGCCCCGCTGGCGACTCAACTACTTCCACATGCCCGGCGCCTTCCGTCCCGCGGACGAAACGCGCCTCCGGCTTCCCGCGCTCACCCCGCAGTCGGTCGGGGAGGCGCTGCCGAAGCTGCTCGCCGCGCAGCCCAACCTGCTTCACGGCGCCTGAACCCAAAACAGCGGCAGCCCCGGAACCATCTGGTTCCGGGGCTGCCTTTTCGCGCGGCCGTCAGAGGCCGCAGACCTTGTGCGGATTGAGGATGTTTTCGGGGTCGAAGGCGCGTTTGACGCCGCGCATGAGCTCGAGCACCTGCGGCTCGAGCGACTCGCGCAGGTAGGGGCGCTTGGCGTAGCCGATGCCGTGCTCGCCCGACACCTGCCCGCGCAGGACGTTCGCCTCGGCGTAGATCTTCTCCATCGCGAGGTGCAGGATGCGCTGCCATTCGTCCTCCTCCCTGCCGTCCCGCAGGATGTAGGCGTGGAGGTTGCCGTCCCCCGCGTGGCCGAAGCTCTTGATGCGCACGCCGAGCTCCGACTGGAGGGCGTGGATGTAGGCGACCATCCGGTTGATGCTGCCGCGCGGCACCACCACGTCGACCTCGTCCATCTCGTCGGTCGAGCCGCGGATCGCCTCGAGGAAGGCGCCGCGCGCCTTCCAGATCGACTCGTCCCGCTCCTCGGTGTCGGAGATGAGCACGTCGAGCGCGCCCTGCTCGAGGCAGAGTCTAGCGACCCCCTCGTAGTCCCGCTCGATCTGCTCGAGCGAGGGGCCGTCGAACTTGAGGATGAGGTAGGCGTCGGCCGAGTGGTCGGGGAACTTTTTGCCGAGGTACTGCTCGGCGTCGAGGATGACCTCCCGCTCCATGAATTCGACCGCTGTGGGCGCGGCCTTGGAACGGACGATGAGGGGCACGGTGTTGATCGCGTCCCGCAGGCTCGGGAAGGGCACGAGCAGGCTGACGGTGCGCTTCGGCAGCGGCAGCAACTTGAGGATGATCTTGGTGACCACGCCGAGGGTCCCCTCCGAGCCGACGATCAGATCCTTCATCGAATAGCCCGAGCTGTTCTTGACGACCTTGCCGCCGAACGTGACGATTTCGCCGTTCGGCAGCACGACCTCCAGCCCGCGCACATAGTCGCGGGTGACGCCATACTTGACGGCGCGCATGCCGCCCGCGTTGGTGCTGACGTTGCCGCCGATCGTGGCGGATTTTTCGCCCGGGTCGGGCGGGTAGAAAAAGCCCTTCTCCTCGACATAGGCGTAGATCTCCATGAGCAGCACGCCCGGCTCGACGGTCAGGGTCAAATTGTCCTCGTCGAGCTCAAGGAAGCGGTTCATGAGGCTCATGTCGAGCAGGATGCCGCCCTCCGCAGCGACCGCCGCGCCGACGAGACCGGTGCCCGCGCCGCGCGGAGTGACGGGGATATGCTCGCGGGAGGCGTAGCGCATGACTGCGGCCACCTCCTCCGCCGAGAGCACCCGCAGCACGATGTCGGGATAGTGGACGGTTCCGCTCAACTCGTCGTGGCTGTAGTCCTCGTGGATCTCCTCCCCCGCGAAGACGCGCTCGTCGTCCCCGATCAGCTCCCGCAGGGCGGCGATATCCGCCGCGGTCATCTGCTTATAGCTCATACCAGCACCCCCTTGGCGGCCTTGATCCGTTCAATGAGGCGGGGCACGATCTCATAGAGATCCCCCACCAATCCGTAGTGGGCGGTTTTGAAGATGGGCGCCTTCTCGTCCTGATTGATCGCGACGATGAGGTCGGCGCCCTGCATCCCCGCGACAAACTGCACCGCTCCCGAGACGCCGCAGGTGATGATAAGCCGGGGGCGCACGGTGCGCCCGCTGAGCCCCACCTGGCGCTTGGCCTCCACCCAGCCGCTCTCGGCGAGCGGGCGGGTGCAGGCGAGCTGCCCGCCGAGCAGCTCCGCGAGCTCCTCGAGCAGCGCGAGGTCCTCCTCCTTTTTGACGCCGCGGCCCGCCGCGACGAGCACGTCGACCCCCTCGATGAACTGTTCCGGCTCCTTGGGAGTGACGCCGAGCACTGTCACGCCGCTTTCCAGCATGGCCGGCGTGACCGCCTGCTCCGTGATTTCGCCCGACGGGGCCTCCGACCGCGTGGGCGCGTCCATCACCTTGTAGCGCACCGTCGCCATCTGCGGGCGGTGGTTGGGGGTGACGATCTGCGCCATGATGTTGCCGCCGAAGGCGGGGCGGATCTGGATGAGGTCGGTGTTTTCGAGCATATCCAGCACGGTGCAGTCGGCGGTGAGGCCGGTGTGCAGCCGCGCGGCGACGCGGGGGGCGAGCTGCCGCCCGACGGGGGTGGCCCCGACGAGGATGGCGGCGGGCCTCTCCGCCTTGACGAAGTCCTCAAAGACGTTGGCGTAGGGCTCGATACGGAAGCGCGCGAGCGCGGGGTCGTCGTAGGCGAACACCCGGTCGACGCCGTAGTGGAGCAGCTCCCGCGCGGAACCGGCAACGTTTTCCCCGATGAAGAGGGCGTAGACCGGCTGGTCCGCCCTGGCGGCCAGCTCGCGGGCCTTGCCGATCAGCTCGAGCGTGACGGGATGAACCCGCCCGTCGACATGGTCGACGTAGACCGCCACCCCCCGCCACGCCGCTTTGTCGACGGCGGGGGCGGGCGCGTCCTCGAGGTATTCGACCGCGCCCGCAGGGCCCTTCTTGACGCAGATGCGGCACATCTTGCAGGCCGCGTTGACCGAAACGCGCCCCTCCCGCTCCTCGAGCGCGCCGAAGGGGCAGAGCGCCGTCAGCGCGCGGGGGTCGGGGATTTTCTCCTGATGAATCACCAGCCTCGGCATAACGGGGCCTCCTTACACAAACTTTTTGTCGCGCAGCAGCGCGTAGAGCCGGTCGGAGAGGGCCTCCCCCTCCTCCTTCCACAGCTCCCGGCGGTCGTTCACCGCGGGCGGGAAAATCCGCTGCACCTGGGTGGGCGAGCCATTCAGGCCGTAGTGGGTTTCCTCGCGGTCCTCCATCTCGTCGAGCGTGAGGATCTCCACCGGCCGCCCGGCGCTCTCCGTCTTTTTGACGTAGGAGGGCAGGCGCGGCTGGAAGATGTCCTGGTCGACGGTGAGCAGGCAGGGAAACCGCACCCTCACCCGTTCGACGTCGTCGGGCATATCCATCTCCACCGAAACGCCGTCCTCCCCGATTTCGAGGATCTTCCGCACGTTGGAGACGCTCGGAACGCCGAGCCACTCGGCCAGCTCCGGCCCGACCTGGGCAGTGTCGCCGTCGGTCGTCTGCTTACCGCAGAGGAGCAGGTCGAACTCGCCGAGCCTGCGCACCCCCTGCGAGAGGGCGTAGCTCGTGGCGAGCACGTCCGCGCCGCCGAACCGCCGGTCGGAGAGGAGCACCCCCTCGTCCGCGCCCATGGCGTAGGCCTCGCGGATGACCGTCTCGGCCTGCGGCGGCCCCATGCTGACGACCGACACCTTCCCGCCGCACCGCTCCCGCAGGCGCAGGGCGGTCTCGAGCGCGTAGAGGTCGTAGGGATTCATCTTGGAATCCACCCCGCCCCGCTTGAGGGTGCCGGTCACCGGGTCGATGTCCACCTTGTTGGTCCCGGGGACCTGTTTGATGCACACGAAAATATTCATCTGCGCTATTTCCCCTTTATCCGATTTGAGTTTTCAAGCAAAAGAGGCCGTCGGGACTGCCGGCGGCCTCTGCGTTCCGTGTCTTACGGCGCGCTCACGACGCTGTCCAGCCTGCCGATCCCACCGATCTCCACCGAGACCCGGTCCCCCGGCCGCATCGGCCCGATGCCGAGGGTGGTCCCCGTCAGGACGACGTCCCCCGGCTCGAGGGTCATGATCGCCGAGATGTAGCTGACGATCATGCGCGGCTTGAAGAGCAGGTGCTTCGTGTTGGAGTCCTGCACCACCCTGCCGTTGAGGATGGTGCGGATGGGCAGGTCCGCGGGGTCCGCGTCGGTGTCGACGCAGGGGCCGAGCGGCAGAAAGGTGTCGAACCCCTTCGCCACGGTCCACTGCCCGTCGGAGGGCTGGAGGTCGCGCGCGGTCACGTCGTTCGCGCAGGTATAGCCGAGGATATACTCCCCCGCCGCGTCCTCCGGGACGTTTTTGGCGCGTTTCCCGATGACGATCGCGAGCTCCCCCTCGTAGTCGACCCGCCTGGACTGCGGCGGATAGACGATCGCCTCCCCCGGCCCGATGACCGCGGTAGCGGGCTTCATGAAGATGACCGGCGTCTCGGGCACCTTCTCATTCGATTCGATGATGTGGTCCATATAGTTGAGTCCCACGCAGACCGCCTTGGTGGGTTCGACCGGCGCGAGCAGCTTCACCCCGGAGAGCGGCGCGCCGCCCTCCGCAGGAGTGAACCCCTCCGCGACCGAGCCGTCCAGCCATTCCACCCGTTCGCCGCAGAGCTTTCCGTAGCGCGCGCGGCCCTCGTGGAGCACCCTTACCAGTTTCATAGTCGTCCCGACTCCCTTCTTACTCATCAGATTGTCAGACATTAAGGCGGCCCAACCGGCGCACAACCCGTTCCCGCGCCGGAAGCCCGGCGGGATGAAACGCATCCTCCGGACCATTCTAACATGCCGCACGTCCCGCGCAAAGTGTGAAAATCCCGATTTGCAGCGGGAAAATCCCGCGGCTTCCCGCCGGCCGCCGGTGGGAAACGGCCCGGCGGCCGGGCCCCGCCCCCCCGCCGGCCCCCCCCCCGGCCCCGCGCGCCCGCGCGGGCCCCGCCGCGGCCAGCTTCTCTCTTCCGTCAGCCGCCGAGGTATGCCTTTTTGATGTCGGGGCTGTTCAGCAGTTCCTGGCTCGGGCCGCTGCCCACGATGTGCCCGACCTCGAGCACGTAGGTGCGGTCGGAGATGGACATCGCCATGAACGCGTTCTGCTCGACGATGACCACCGGGGTCTTGCGGGTGCGGTTGATCTTGACGATCGCGTCGAACATCTCGTCGACGATGACGGGCGCGAGCCCGAGACTCGGCTCGTCGAACATGAGCAGCCTGGGGTCGCTCATCATGCCGCGGCCGATCGCGAGCATCTGCTGCTCGCCGCCCGAGAGGGTCCCCGCGAGCTGCCTGGCGCGCTCCTTGAGGCGCGGGAAGAGCTCGTAGACCTCCTCGACGTGGCGGTCGAGCTCGGCCTTGGAGTATTTCTTGCAGAAGGCGCCCATCTCGAGGTTTTCGAGCACGCTCATCTGCGGGAAGACCTCGCGGCCCTCGGGGATGTAGACGATGCCGCGCCCGACGACGAGGTGCGCCTTGAGGTTGCTGATGATTTCGCCGTTATAGGTGATGTCCCCCTTGGCGGGGCGGTTGATGCCCATGATCGTCTTCATCAGGGTGGTCTTGCCGGCGCCGTTGGCGCCGATGATCGAGACGATCTCGTTGTCCCCCACCTCGATGGACACGTCGAAGAGGGCCTGCACGTTGCCGTAGAAGACGTTGATCCCGTTTACCTTCAGCATAGCCATAAGCCTAACCCTCCACCGCCGGCGGGAGGTCCACCGGCTTATACTTGTCGCCGAGATAAGCGCGGATCACCTCGTCGTTGTTCTGGATCTCATAGGGGTTGCCCTCGGCGATCTTCGCGCCGAAGTTGAGCACGGTGATCTTGGTGCTGATGTTCATGACGACGTCCATGTTGTGCTCGATGAGGAAGAGGTCGATCCCCTTCTCGTGGGTCTTGAGCAGGATATCGACGAACTCGCGGCGTTCGGAGGGGTTGAGCCCCGCGGCCGGCTCGTCGAGGATGAGCAGGTCGGGCTTCATCATGAGCGCGCGCCCGAGCTCGGTCATCTTCTGCTTGCCGTAGGCGAGGTTCTTGACCTTCTCATGCCGCAGGTCGGCCATACCGATCTCCTCCAGGACCTCCTCGGCGCGTTCGATGAGCAGCTTCTCCTCCCGTTTTTCGCCGCGCAGGTCGACCAGAAACTGGATGAGCCCGATCCTGGTCATCTGGTGCGCGCCGATCATGAGGTTTTCGAGCACACTCATCGAGCTGAAGAGCTTGAGGTTCTGGAAGGTGCGCCCGATGCCGAGCCGGGCGATCTGGAAGACCGGCTTGCCGCTGATCTGGGTATCGCCGTAGAAGATCTTCCCGTCGCTCACCGGCAGCACGCCGGTGATCATGTTGACGGTGGTGGTCTTTCCGGAGCCGTTGGGGCCGATCAGGGAATGGATGCAGTTTTTGGGCATTTCCAGCGACAGGTCGTTGACGGCGACCAGCCCGGAAAACCGTTTGGTGACATGTTCCAGCTTCAAGACAGGTTCCATCATCTGCGCCCTCCGGTCTTTTCTTTTTTGGCCATCCAGAACATCCCCAGCCGGTTCTCCTTCGTGAAGAGGGAGACGAGCCCGTTGGGCAGGAAGATCGCGAAGAGCAGGGCGATGATGCTGAAATATAGCCAGTAGTTGGTTCCCAAAAAGCGCAGCATCTCGGGCAGCAGGGTGATCATCGTGGCGCCCAGGATGTTGCCGACGACCGAGCCAATGCCGCCGAGCATCATCATGATGAGATAGTTGGCGGACAGGTCGGTGGTGAAGGTGGTGGGGTTGATGTACCCCATCAGATAGGCGTACATCGCGCCGCCGAGGCAGCCGAAGACGGTCGCGAGGGTGAACGCCTGGATCTTGATCTTGGCAATGTCGATGCCGCACGCCTCGACCGCCTCGACATTGTCGCGGATCGCCTTGAAGACGCGGCCCCACTTGGAGTGGACGATGCGCCACGCGGTAAAGGCGAGCAGGACGACCGCGAAGAGGTAGAGGTAGTAGACCTTGCGGGAGGTGTCGAGCGGGTAGCCGAAGAGGACGATGTGCGGAACGCCCTGCACGCCCATCGTGCCGCCGGTGAGCTCGACCCAGTTGGTGAGCACGAGGCGGACGATCTCGCTGAAGCCGATGGTGGTCAGCGAGAGGTAGACCCCCTTGAGGCGCAGGCTTGGGTAGCCGAGCACCCAGCCGATCGCGACGCCCATGACGATCGCGAGGAGAAAGCCGATCCAGGGCGAGGTGCCCAGGCGGGTGCTGGTCAGCGCGGCGATGTAGGCGCCCAGCGCCATGATGCCGGCGGTGCCGAGGTTCATCTGCCCGGTTAGGCCGGTGATGAAGTTGAGCCCCATGACGATGACGATGTTGACGAGCGTCTGGCTGAGCAGGATATGTACATAGGCGTTGTCGTAGCTCATCGGGAAGACGATGAGCACCGCCAGGAGCACGGCCAGTAAAACACGTTTTACGATTTTCATATCCGGCCCCTCCTAACGTCTGTGTCCGAGCAGGCCGGACGGTTTCACGAGCAGGAAGACGATCAGCAGCACGAAGGCCACGCAGTCCTTATAGAGCGTCGGGATGACCAGCGTGCTGAGGTTCTCGAGGATGCCGATGAAGATGCCGCCGGCGATCGCGCCGGGCAGGTAGCCGAAGCCGCCGATGACGCCGGCCGCAAAGCCCTTGAGGCCGATCATGTTGGCGATCGTGAGGTCTATGGTGAAGAGCGGGATGACCATGATGCCGATGGCGGAGCAGATCACCGCGCTGAGCGCAATTGTCAGGTTGATGTTGGCGGTCACGTTGATGCCCATGAGGGTCGCGGCCGTCTTGTTCTGCTGGACGCAGCGCATCGCCTTGCCCATCTTGGTGGTCTTGAAGAAGACCTGCAAGGCGGTGACGATGATCGCGGAGACGAGGATGATGGCGATGTTCGCCTTGGGGATGACGATGTTCCCGACCTTGACGATCCCCTTGAGGAAGCCGGGGACGGTGAAGGGGGTGGCGCCCCAGATCACGCGGGCGGACTCGGTGAGGATGCGCCCGAGGATGACGGTGCCGATGACGGCGAAGACGGGGGACGCCATGTTGCGCAAGGGATTGAAGATGCCGGTTGCCACGAGCACGCCGAAGAGGAACATGGTGGCGACGGTGGCGATGACGGCGACCGCGGGCGCGGCGCCCATGCGGACGACGAACTGCCCGGCAAAGACGTAGGCGCCGAGCATGATGAGCTTGTCGTGGCTGAAGTTGAGCAGGCCGGTCGCGTTGAAGATGATGGTGTACTCGATTGAGACGAGCGCGTAGATAAACCCGAGGGCCAACCCGCTGACGATCAATTGGACGATGATTTCGGCTGTCATTCTTTCACCCCTGTATTCGTTGCTGTTTTGTCAGCGGCGCGCGCAAAACAGCCGTATTCTGCATGGAGAAGGGGGCCGCGGGGCCGCCGCCTGGCGGCCCCGCGCAGCGCCCCCGGCGCGTGGGAGAGGTTCACATGGTCCGGTCAGCTGTTGAGGTCGACGTACTCGACCATCGTGGGCACCTTGTCGAGGATCTGCGCGATGACGCAGCCGTGGAGCAGGTTGCCCTTGTCGTCGCACTTGTAGCTGCCCTCGGGGAGGGTGAGGCCTTCGGTGGCCGCGAGCGCGTCGCGAACCGCCTGCGGGTCGTCGGAACCGGCGCGCTCGATCGCGTCGGCGAGCACGTAGGTCGCGCTGTAGTAGGTCGCGGCATAGAGCTCGGGGGCGTAGCCGTACTTATCGGTGAACTTTTTGGTGAAGTCCGCGGTGATCTGGTCGTTGCTCGTGGAGACGAAGTCGGTGACCGAGTACCAGCCCTCGACATATTCGGGTTCGAGCAGGTTGAGCACCTGGTCCATGACGACGCCGGCGGAAGCGATGACCGGGACTTCGACGCCCAGCTCATAGAGCTGGCGGGCGGTCAGGGCGACCTCCGCGTCGTCGGTCCAGGAGATGATGCAGTCGACGTTCTCGCTCTTGAGCTGCATGATCTGGCCGGTGAGGTCCTTGTCGCCCGCGTTGTGGCCGACGGCGACGTAGGGCACGCCCGCCTCTTCCAGGTAGGCGATGATGACGTCGCGGCCGCCGGTGCCGAAGTCGTTGTTGTTGAAGGAGATGCCGATCTTGGTGGCGCCGAGCTTCTCGATCGCGAACTTGGCGGCAACCTGTCCGTTGATCGTGTCAGCGGGACGGCAGCGGAACATGTACGGGTTGCCGGCCTCCTCGAGCTTGGGGCTCGTGCCGCCGGTCAGAAAGGCCACCTGCGCGTTCTTATAGAGCTCGTTGGTCGCCATGGCGTTGCCGCTCGTGTGCGGGCCGATGACCGCCGCGACGTCCTGGGTGAGGATTTTGGTGACGACGTTGACCGCGGTGGTCTGGGTGTTCTGGTCGTCCTCGATTGTATAGACGAGCTTCTTGCCCAGCACGCCGCCGCCCGCGTTGATCTCCTCGAGCGCCAGGTCGACGCCCTCGCGGGTGCGCTGGCCTGCCAGCGGGAAGTTTCCGGTGAGCGCGCAGCTCAGGCCGATGAGGATTTCGCCGTCGGTGGCGGGAGCGGCGTCGCCCTCGGGGGCGGGCTCGGCGGGGGCGGCGGGGGCCGCGTCCTGGCTCGGGGCGGCGGGGGCCGCCGCGGTGTCGCCGCAGGCGCCCAGCATGGCCGCCACCATCATCACTGCCAGTAGGATTGCAAGATGCTTTTTCATTTTCTTTCCTCCCGTTACTTGTTCTCTTTCCACAGCCCCGCCTCCGCGGGGCCAAAATCACATCGGATCAGGAGAGCTTGCCGACCTGTTTCAGCACGTCCACGAGGACCGCTTTCTCCTCGTCGGTGATGGGGGCGAGCGGGCTTCTGGCGGGGCCGACCTTGATGCCGGTCACGAGCTCGATGGCCGGGCGCATGATCGAGTTGGGCAGGATGCGGCCGTTCTGTCCGCAGCTCTTGCAGAAGCGGTAGAGCGGGACGAAGAGCTCCTTGGCCTTCTCGTTTTCGCCGGCGGCGAACGCCTGCATGATCGCGCGGATCTCGTGTCCGAAGATGTGCGCGCCGCCCGAAACGATGCCCATGGCGCCCTGCACGATGGTGGGCAGCAGCATGATGTCGTCGCCGTTGAAGATGACGAACTCGGGGTTGACGTCCTCGGTGGCGAGGAAGTAGTCGGTGACCTGGGTCGGGTTGATGCCCGCCTCGTCCTTGATGCCGATGATGTTGGGGATCTTGGCGAGCTCATGGACGGTGGGGGCGTCGATGTTGATGCCGACGAAGATGGGGATGTTGTAGAGCAGGATGTTGACGCCGACGCTCTCGGCAATCGTCTTATAGTGGTTGTAAACGCCCGGCTGGGTGGGTTTGTTGTAGAAGGGGCAGACGACCATGCACAGGTCGATGCCGAGCTCCTCGGCCTTTTTGGTGAGGGCGACGGTCTCCTTGGTGGAGGCGCAGCCGGTGCCGGCGATCACGGGTTTGCGGCCGGCGCTGACGCGGACGGCGGTCTCCATGAGCTTGACGCGCTCGTCGAAGGTGCAGAGGCTCGCCTCGCCGGTGGTGCCGGTGACGATGAGGGAGTCGCACAGGTCGTTTTTGATGAGGTATTCGATCAGATCCTCATAGACCTTGTAGTCGATCTCTTCCTTCTCGTCGAAGGGGGTCACCAGGGGCAGGAGAATCTGCCCGTATTTCTCGGAAAACTCTTTTCTCGTCATGCTGCGTTCCTCCTAAATTCTGTTTGACATCAGCGCCCCGCATTGCTTATCGGGTTATAATGTTATCTGACATCTTGCCTCCATTATATTCATGCTGCAAAGGCATGTCAATCACCATTCGGAAGATTTGTCGTAAATCATTAAAATTAGTGGATATTTTTTGTCGATAGAATACATTTTACCCCCTTGACACGCCATTTGCGCGTTGCTATAATGGGTGCAGATATCAGACAACCTTATATCCAACCATTTACAATGGAGGACGCCTATGATACTCGACGCCCACTGCCATCTCGGACGCGACTGCGTCTACGACTTTGAAGTGACCGAAGAGCTCCTGCTGCGCACCTTCTCGGAGAACGGCATCGACGGCGGCATCGTCCAGCCCTGCATCACCCGCCCCTACCTGGCCGACGCCCGCGAAGCCCACGACCGCATCCGCCGCCTCTGCCTCGCCCATCCGGGGCGCTTCTGGGGCATGGCCTCCCTCAGCCCCCACTACACGCCGGAGGACTACTATGAGGAGGTCCGCCGCTGTGTGCGGGAGCTCGGGTTCGTCGGCGTCAAGCTGACCCCCAATGGCCACGCGGTCGACCTCATGAGCCGCGACGCGCGCACCGTCTACGAGACGGCCCGCTCCCTCGGCATTCCGGTCATGGTGCACACCGGCATGGGGATCCCCTTCGCGGACCCCGCCCGCCTCTACCCCCTCGTACGCGACTTCCCCGGCGTCAAAACGGTGATCGCCCACGCGGGCTCCGATTTCTTCACCGTTCAGGCGCTCCAGCTCGCGAAGGCGTTCGACCACGTCTGGCTCGAACCGAGCGGCGTCGGCATCGAGGGGATCGAGGGCTTTCTCGCGGAGCTGCCCCCCGACAAGCTGATGTTCTCCACCGACGTGCCGGTCCAGGCCGCCGGGGAGCTGCTCAAATACCGCCGCGCCGTCAAAAGCGAGGCGGCGCTCGAACAGATCTTTTCCAAAACGGCCATTCAGGTGTTCGGGCTCAGCCCGGATAGCAAACAATAAAAGGAGTTGGTTTCAATGAGAGACGGAGCCCAGATCATCCTCGGTGCCGGCAGATACATCCAGACCCCGGGCGCGGCGGCGCTGACGGGCCGCGAGGCGAAGCTGTTCGCCGACCGGGCGCTCGTCGTCGCGGGGCGCACCGCGTGGGAGATCGCGGGACCCGACGTGGAAAAGGGCCTGCGGGAATCCGGCGTGGAGTACAAGGTCCACCCCTTCTCCGGCTTCTGCAGCGAGACGACGGTCGGTTCAATCGTCGCCGACGCGCGTACATACGGCGCGAAACTGGTCATCGGCGTGGGCGGCGGCAAATGCATGGACGCCTCCAAGCTCGCGGCTGACCGGCTGGGCGTGCGGGTCGTCACGGTGCCGACGACGGCGGCGACCTGCGCCTGCTACGCGACCGTCTGCATCAAATATGACGACACCGGAACGCCCGACTGCAACGAATACTGCAGCCAGCCGGTGGGCGCCGTGCTGGTCGACACCGACCTGCTCTCCCGCCGCTCCCCCTCGCGGATGCTCGCGGCGGGCATCGCGGACGCGATGGCCAAATACCCCGAGATCGACTTCAGCATCCGCTTCGTCAAGGGCTGGGACATCACGATCATGCCCGTCTCGGCGCTCCAGGTGGCCAAGTCGAACACCGAGAAGTACTTTGCCGACGCGGCCGAAAGCGTGCGCGATGTGGCGGCCAAGCGCCTCACCCCGGTCGTCGACGACATCCTCTTCACCAACCTCGCGCTGACCGGGCTCACCTCCCAGCTTTCAAGCGGCAGCAAGCAGCTCGCGATCGCACACGGCCTCTACGACGCGGTGAGCAAGCTCTATAAGCCCCAGCGCGCCAGGCTCCTGCACGGCGAGATCGTCTCGGCGGGCATCCCGGTGCAGCTCGCGGTCAACGGCTACTCGGAGGAATACATCGAAAAGAACATCCGCTTCCTGAAGGAGCTCGGCACCCCGACCTGCATCTCCGACCTGGGCATCGAGCCGACCGAAGAAACCCTCGAAGCGGTCCTCGACTTTATCTTCACCAACGTGGGCATCGATGAGCCCGGGCTCCAGCGGCAGATCCGCAGGGAGTTCGCGCGCGTCATGAAATAGCCACAATTTCCCTGCCGAGGCTTGATGAAAGGCAATGCGGGTGTTATAATGGAGGCGGATGAACCCCCTCCCGGTTGTCGGATGATAGGACAGGAACGGACGGCGGGAGGCGGCGAGCGCGATGAAGGTGGTGGGAACGATGAAACCGATCGAACGGATTTCGATTGTCGATCAGGTGATCAACAACCTGAAGGACTACATCGTTGAACAAAACGTCGCCGTGGGCGACAAGATGCCCACGGAAAAGGAAATCTGCGAGATGTACGGCGTGGGGCGTTCGACCGCGCGTGAGGCCTACCGGATGATGCAGGCCATCGACATGATCGACGTCAAGCGCGGCAAGGGTGCCTATTTCAAGGGGGTCCCCAGCGAGCGCACCGACGACAGCTGCGTGGCCTGCTGGTTTAAGGAGCACGGCCAGCGCCTGACGAGCATCATGGAGGTGCGCATGGGCATCGAGACGATGACCACGCGGCTTGCCATCCAGCGGATCAGCGACCGGCAGCTCGAACAGCTGCGGGTGATCCACGATCTCTTCATGCAGAGCGCCAAGGCACGCAACTATGTCAAGATGGCCTTCTACGACGAGGAGCTCCACCACAAGATCGCCGAGGCGAGCGGCAACGAGCTGCTCATCCGGATGGAAAAGATCATCGCGGAATGCATCGTGGATTACCGCGTGCAGACCTACCTGCTGCCCGACAACGCCGACCATGCGATCACCACCCACGAGGCCCTGATCGGCGCGTTTGAAAAGCGCGACGTCGAGGCGGGCGTCGCGTTGATGACCGAGCACATCGAAAACTCCCTCGAGGACATGGAAGCGATCGTGCAGGAAAAGGAATCCTGAACGAACCCGTCCCCGCCGCGGCCGCGGCGGGGATTTTTTTACCGAAACGGAGGAACGGCATGGACGTCTACGGCGAGATCCTGCGGGGGACCGCGCTCCCCCGCTTTTTCCCCCTGCGCCAGCGGTTTGACCGCGCGGAGGTCCCCGACGCCGGGGAGGCGGTGCGCCGCACCCTTTGCGAAGCGGGCGTGCTCGAACGCCTTCGCCCGGGGGACACGGTGGCCCTCACGGCGGGCAGCCGGCAGATCGACCGGCTCCCTGAGATTCTGCGCGCCCTGGCCGAAGCGGTGCGGTCGCGCGGAGCCCTCCCCTTCCTCGTGCCCGCGATGGGCAGCCACGGGGGCGCGACCGCGGAGGGGCAGCGCGCGCTGCTCGCCCGCTACGGCGTCACCGAAGAGACGGTGGGCGCGCCGGTGCGCTCCTGCATGGACACGGTGGAGGTCGGCCGCCGGGCGGACGGCGTCCCCGTGCGCATCGACCGGCTCGCGGCCGAAGCCGACTGGATCGTGCCTGTCGGCCGCGTGAAGCCCCACACCGACTTTCGCGGCCTGGTGGAAAGCGGCGTCATGAAGATGCTCGTCGTCGGACTCGGCAAGCGGTACGGCGCGGACCTCTGCCACAGCGCGGGCTTCTCCCATATGGCGGAAAACATCTGGGAGTGCGGGCGGGTCATCCTGCAAAACGCGCGCGTCGCCTTCGGGGTGGCGCTCGTGGAGAACGCCTGCCACCGGCTGCGCGTCGTGGAGGCGATCCCTGCGGAGCGGATTCCCCTGCGGGAGCCCGAACTGCTTGAACAGGCCAAAGCCCTCATGCCGCGCATCCCCTTCGACCCGCTCGACGCGCTCTTTGTGCGCCGGATGGGCAAGGAACTGAGCGGCGCGGGCATGGACCCGAACGTCACCGGGCGCTCGGTGCAGCTCGGCGTCGGCCCGCCGCACGCCGCGCGCCTCGCGGTGCTCGATTTGACCGCCCACTCGGCGGGCAACGCGGCGGGCATGGGCAACGCCGACTTCATCACCGAGCGGCTGCGGGGCAAGATCGACTTCACGCCGATCTACGTGAACGGGCTGACCTGCCGCGACCCGGCGGGCATGCGGATGCCCTGTGTGATGCCCGACGACCGCTCCGCCCTGCTCGCCTGCCTGCACACCTGCGGCGCCGCCGGGCCGTTCCGCGCCGTGCTCATCGAGGACACGGCGCACATCGAAACGCTGTGGGCGTCGGAGGCGCTGCTCCCCGAAGCGCGGGAGAACCCCGCCCTCACGGCGGCGGGCCCGCCCCGGCCCCTCCCCTTCGACGGCGAAGGGGCGCTCGGGACGCTCGCCTTCCCTCTTGCCGAGCAGCTCTAGAACGCGCGAAAGCGCCGGGAATTTCTCCCGGCGCTTACCTTGTTTTTGGAGTTTTTCCCACAGCCGCATAAAACACCCGGGCCCCGCGGGGGGGGCGGGGGGCCCGGGTGTTTTCTATTTCTTCGTGGGCGGGCGGCGGCGCGCCGTGCGCACCCACGATTTTTCGAGGTTGCCGGCCGTGATCAGCACCGGCTCCACGACGACGTAGGAGGGCAGGTGCTTGCCGAGCAGGCTGCTCGCGGCGGCGAGGCCTAGGTAGCGGCCCATCTCGTACGCCTGAGACGAGACGATGCCGATGACGTTCTGGTTCATGAGGAAGAGGCGCGCGATCTCGTCGTTGATCTGGGTGGTGACGAGCAGGATATCCTCACGGCCGATCGACTGCAGATATTTCTGCGCCGTGAGGGTCGCGTCCGCGCTGAAGATGTAAAGCCCCTCCGTCTCGGGGTGGGCCTCCAGCGCGTCCCGCACCACCGACAACGCGTTTTGCTCCCGGATGAAGTCCTTGCGGAAGACGATGTCCAACTGGGGGAAGTCCTCCGTCACCGTGCCGATCGCGGACATGTCCCGCTGGCGCGCGGTGAAGTTGATGTCCGCGTTGCAGACGAAGCCGATCTTGCGCTTTCCCCGCCGGATCATTTCGGAGGCGAGCAGCCTTCCGGCCAGCCGCCCCTTCTCCGTCTCGTTGGTCGCCACACAGGTGGCGTAGGCGTATTCCGGCAGGTCGGGCGGCACGTCCACGCCGAGAATCAGCTTGGAACGCTCGGCCGACAGCGCGAGGAACCGGTCGCGCAGCGCCGTCTGGTCGTTGGAAAAGCTGATGATCGCGTCTGGGGCGAGCCGCGCGAGCTCCTGGAGCTGCATGTCCCGCATGCTGACGCTCCCTTTCGCCTCCGCCACCTCGAGCAGCGTCATGTCGAGGCTGGCCAGCGATTCCCGCACCCCCTGCAGCACGAGCTCCGAGAACATCGTGCCCGCGCCGTCGAGCGCGATGCAGGCGGTAAAGCGGTGGGAACGGATGCGCCCGAGCTCGTCCTCCGAAAGCTCGAGCAGTTCGGGGCGCGCCGCGGGCCCGCCCGACGGCGCGCGTGCGAGCGACCGGGTGCTGCCGCCCGGCAGGAAGGAGGGGAGCAGCAGCGTGCGGCTCTCGTCCATCCGCTCATTGATCAGCGCCCGGACGACCGCGTCGGCCAGCTGGGGCGCGCCGAGATCCACCCGCGTCAGGTCGGGACGGCTCTCCTCCATCGCGTAGAGCCCGTCCATCGCCACGAGCGAGACGTCTCTCGGGTAATCCAGCCCGTGCCTGCGCAGGCTCGCGGCGGCGTGCACCGTCGCCCACGTCCCGGCGGCGACCACCGCCGTCAGGCCCGGATGGCGCGCGAAATGCGCGTCCACCGCCGCCTGGGCGGCCTCGTTCCCCTCCTCCACGGCCCGCGCGATGTTTAAAAATCGGGAGGGCCAGTACTCCAGCCCCCGGTCGGCAAAGAGGGCCCGCGCGCCCGCGCGGATCTCCTCGGTGACGTCGATGTTGTGGATGCTCGTGAGAATGGTGATCTCCCGATGTCCCCGGCTGATCAGGTGGGAAAGCGCCATCCGCACCGCCTGCCGGTAATCGAAGGAGACGGCGCAGGAATTTCCCGCCGGGGGCGGCGTGCTGCTGAGGAAGACGGTCGGCACCTCATAGGGGGGGCGCCTCCCGCCTGGCCGGCGGGACCCGCACCGAGGTGTGCACGACGCAGAAGCTCAGCCGGTGAAACCGCTGGAGCGCGCGGAGCTCCCCGTCCGGGATCGTCTCCGGCGCCGCGATGAGCACCAGCTGGATCTTATGCTCCGCCAGCCGCTGCTCCAGCAGGCCGAAGAAGTCCGCACAGGCGCACATCCCCGTGCCGTGGGCGAAAAACCCGGCCAGCCGGATCCCCCGCAGGCCGTAACGGTCGTATTCCCGCAGCGGGCGGTATCCGAGCTTTTCAATCGCCGCGCGCACCCGCGCCGCGGTCTCCGGCTCCACGCGCCGGGTCCCGTTGAGCACGTGCGAAACCGTCGCCGCGGAAACGCCGCTTTCCCGCGCGACCTCACGGATCGTTACCATACAGCCGCCTCCTTCGTGGAAACTACACAAATCATACTTTTAGCATAATCTCTCACGCGCGCATTGTCAATTTGGGAGTTGTGCCGAAACGCCCCCCGGCCGAAATTTCGCCGTTTTGACCGCGCGGACCCGTCGAACTTTTACAAATTCACCACGAAACTGGTAGATTTTTTCGATTTTGTTTTCTTGTTTACGCAAACATGTGTACACATTTATTAAAAATCGGCTGAATTTTACAAATTTTAAGTGCAATTTTCACAGAAAATTATTTGACAGCCCCCCGTCATCTTGCTATGATGAAGTAGAAAAGCGGCCCTGAGACCGCTGAAAAATCGATTTGAGGAGGAACCCTTATGCTGCTCATCCGCAATGCGAACATTGTGGGGCGTGGAATGTCCGATATCCTGATCGGAGACGACGGAAAGTATCTCGAGATCAAACCGGAAATCCGCGCCGAAGGGATCGAGAACTGCGAAGTGATCGACGCCCGCGGCATGCTCGCCGCCCCCACGTTCGTCAACACGCACATGCATTTCGACAAGGCTTACACGGCGCTTCAGGGCCGTGAGAGCACGGTCGAAACGCTGGAGGACTCCATCCATATCATGCACGACTTCAAGCGCCATTACACCGTTGAGGAAGTCAAATCCCGCGCCGAGCGCGCGATCCGCGAGTGCGTCATGTTCGGCACCACCAAGCTGCGCACCAACGTCGACATCGACAATATGGCCAACCTCGTCGGCCTCGAGGGCGTCCTCGCCGCGAAGGAAGCGACCAAGGACATCTGCGACCTCCAGGTCATCGCCTTCCCGCAGGAGGGCATCTACGCCAACGAGGGCACCGAGAAGCTCATGTGGGAAGCCATGGAGATGGGTTGCGACATCGCCGGCGGCATGCCCGCTGCCGAGTGGCTCCCCGAGCTCGCCCGCAAACACGTCGACCTCGTCTTTGAGATCGCCGAAAAGTACAACGTCCCCATCGACATGCACATCGACCAGTCGAAGGACATGTTCGACCGTTCCCTGGAATACACCGCCTGGCTCACCCTCCAGAAGGGCTGGGGTCCCCGCGTCACCGGCGGCCACTGCACCTCAATCACCTACCAGAACCAGTCTCACGCGATCAAGGTTATGAAGCTCATCAAAGAGGCCGGAATGAACATCTGCACCAACACCCAGGTGCTTGCGATCATGGGCATCGACGCCGAGCCCCGCACCCGCGGCGTCACCAGAATCCGTGAGATGGTAGAGATGGGAATCAACGTCGCCACCGCGCAGGACACGATCTGCGACGGCTTCCACCTCTATGGCACCGGCGATCCGCTCGACTACGGTCTGGTGGGCGCTTATACCGCGCAGTACAACACCCCCGGCACCGCGAAGACCATTTTCGACATGCTGACCACCAACTCGATGCGCATCTTCGACCCCGACGCCAAGTACGGGATCGAGGTCGGCAACGACGCGGACCTCAACATCCTCGACGCGGACAATATCCAGGAGGCGCTGCGCACCCGCGCGTCCCGCCCCTATATTCTGCGCCACGGAAAGGTCATCGCCTCCTTTGAGCGCAAGGCGGCGCTGCTCTGAGACACCGGAAAAAGGTTTGACAAACCCATCCGCTTCGCCTATTAAGACAGCAGAGGCAAGGGCGCCGCGGGAATGAAAACGTTTTTTCGCGTCGTCCTTTCTCTAATTTCAGGAAAGGAAGTCGGCTTATGTACAATCCGGAACAGCCCATTTTTGAGACACAGCCCGACAGTACCGTCAAGGTATCCATTGGCGTGGAGGAGAACCCCAAGAGCTGGTGGCAGACCCTCTTCTTTGCCTGGCAGATCACCCTCGTCGATTTTACCCCCTTCATTTGGGCCGGCATGTTCGTCTCCCTCGCGGGTCTGCCCGACACCGTCGTGCCGGTCATGATCAAGACCTGCTTCCTCGCAATGGGTATCGGCACCCTGATCCAGACCACCATCGGCAACCGTCTGCCGATCGTCCAGGGTCCGTCCTCTTCCGTTCTGACCGCCATGGGCGGCGTCACCGCCACCTACGGCTTCCCCGCAATGTGGGGCGCGGTCCTCGTCGGCGGCGCGCTCGAGGCCGTCATCGGCTTCTCCCGCGTGCTCGGCAGACTGCGTAAATTCATCCCGCCCGTCGTCACCGGCTCGGTCGTCGCGACCATCGGTTTCGTCGCGTGCAAAATCGCCGCAGGCTGGATCTTCTCCTCTCACGAGCCGATCTTCCTGATCCTCGCGGCGGTCGCCTTCCTCTTCGCCCTCTTCCTCAAGTTCAGGGGCAAGGGTCTGCTCTCCCAGGGCTTCGTCCTCATCTCGGTCCTCGTCATCGGCGTCGTCATCTCGTCGATCGTCGGGATCTTCGACTGGGGCAAGGTTTTCGCGGAGGATTGGTTCGCTCTGCCGACCATCTTCCCCTTCCGCAACTTTGAGGGCATTCCCAGCGCGGCCGGTTCTCCTGTCGTGTTTACCTTCGCCGCCATCCTCGCCGGCTTCACCGGCTACATCGGCTCGATGTTCGAGTCGATCGGCGACTACGCCGCGACCTGCGCCGTCTGCGACCAGGTTTACCGCGTCAAGCACATCAATAAGGGCATCTTCGCGGAAGGCCTCGGCTGCATGTGCAGCGGCCTGCTCGGCGCGCTGCCTGTCACCAGCTACACCCAGAACATCGGCATCCTCGCCGCCACCGGCGTGGCTTCCCGCCGCGTCACCCGCGTCGCAGCCGTCATGTTCCTGCTTTACGGCCTGTCGCCGAAGCTCGCCATGCTGCTCGCCTGCATTCCGCGCCCGATCGTCGGCGCCGTCTTCCTCATCTCCGCGAGCATGATCATGTTCTCCGGAATCGACGTCGTCATATCCGAGACCCGCGACGTCCGCGGCAACCTCATCGCCGGCACCACGATCGGACTGGGCGTCATGATGCCCGTCTTCTTCTCCACCACCGGCGCCGAGTGGGCTGCCTCCTTCCATCCGTTCCTGAAGATGTTCGTCAACAACAACGTCTTCATCGCGGTGGTTTCCGGCGTCCTGCTCAACATCGTCCTGAACATGCTCCTCAAGGAGCGCAAAGCCACCGAGACTCCCGCGCAGGGCGCGTAATTACGACAAACTCCTACTCTACCTTCTCACACAGACAGCGAAAAGCCCCGCCCGGAAACGGACGGGGCTTTTCGTAACCTCTTTTCAAACCGGCGCGAAAGGGCTATACTAAGGAAAAGGCGGTGATCGTATGCGTCAGCAGTCCCTCTTTGAAAGCCGGGATCCCGAGGCCCCTCTGGCCAGCCGCCTGCGCCCCGAAACCCTCGAGGAATTCGCGGGGCAGCGGCACCTGCTCGGCGAGGGCAAGGTCCTGCGCCAGCTCATCGAGAGCGACCGGGTCTCCTCGATGATCTTCTGGGGGCCGCCCGGCGTGGGCAAAACCACCCTCGCGCGGATCATCGCGCACAGAACCCAGGCGGAATTCATCGATTTTTCCGCCGTGACCAGCGGCATCAAGGAGATCAAGGAGGTCATGGCGCGCGCCGAAACCGGGCGGCGGATGGGCGACCGGACGATCCTTTTCGTCGACGAGATCCACCGCTTCAACAAGGCCCAGCAGGACGCCTTCCTGCCCTTCGTCGAGCGCGGGAGCATCGTGCTCATCGGGGCGACCACCGAGAATCCCTCCTTCGAGGTCAACTCGGCGCTGCTCTCCCGCTGCAAGGTCTTTGTCCTCCAGGCGCTTTCGGAGGAGGACCTCTTTTCCCTCCTGCGCCGCGCCCTCTCCGACCCGCGCGGCTTCGGCGGGCAGGAGGTCAACTTCCCCGACGAGCTGCTGCGGATGGTCGCCGCCTTCGCCAACGGGGACGCGCGGGTCGCGCTGAGCACCCTCGAAATGGTCGTGCTCAACGGCGAGCGGCGGGACGGGAAGGTCACGGTGACGAGCGGGACGGTCGAGCAGTGCATCAGCAAGAAATCCCTGCTCTACGACAAAAACGGCGAGGAGCACTACAACATCATTTCCGCGCTGCACAAGTCGATGCGCAACAGCGACCCCGACGCCGCCGTCTACTGGCTTTCTAGGATGCTCGAGGCGGGCGAGGACCCGCTCTATGTCGCGCGGCGGCTCATCCGCTTCGCGTCGGAGGACGTCGGCATGGCGGACAGCCGCGCCCTCGAGATCGCCGTGGCCGCCTACCAGGCAAGCCATTTCATCGGCATGCCGGAATGCAGCGTCAACCTCACCCACGCGGTCGTCTACCTCTCCCTCGCGCCCAAATCCAACGCCCTCTACCTGGCGTATGAGAGCGCCAAAAAGGACGCGCAGAAGATGCTGGCCGAGCCGGTGCCCCTCCAGATCCGCAACGCCCCCACCCGCCTCATGAAGGAGCTCCACTACGGCGAGGGCTACCAGTACGCGCACGACAGCGAGGATAAGCTCACCAACATGCAGTGCCTGCCCGACTCCCTCGCCGGGCGCAGCTATTACCGCCCGACCGCGCAGGGCTCCGAGGCCCGCGTTCGGGAACGCATGGCCCAGATCGCCGCGTGGCGCCGGGAAAACACCTGACCAGATCCGCAAAAGCGGCCGCCTTTGGCGGCCGCTTTTTCCTGTCAGGCGCTCCGGGCGGAGGGTCGGCGGCCCTTCCCCGCACGCTCCTGCCCGGCAAGCTCGCCGCACCTTCCGTTTCCACCGTTGGGAGCGCACCGGAGGGGCGCGATAAAAAACCGCGGCCGCAAACAGGCGCGCGGTAAATCTAAAGCCCCGCCGGGGGTGGAGGAGAGCAAAAATGCCGCCCGAGGGCGGCATTTTCCAGGATCAGAGCACCATCAAAAGGGTGCCGCCGGTGATGAGCACCGCGCCGATGACCGATTTGACGCTGACCGCCTCGTGCAGGAAGATGAAGGCCATCACGATCGTAATCACGAGGCTGAACTTGTCGATGGGGACCACCTTGGAGACCTCGCCGATCTGAATGGCCTTGTAATAGCACATCCACGAGGCGCCGGTGGCGAGCCCCGAAAGGATGAGGAAGAGCATGCTGCGCTGGGAGATGTCGCGGATGCCGTGCTGGGAGCCGGTGAGGAAGACCATCCCCCACGCGAGTAGAAGCACGACCACCGTGCGGATGGCGGTGGCAAGGTTGGAATTGACGTTTTCGATGCCGATCTTGGCAAGGATGGAGGTCAGCGCCGCGAAGACCGCCGAACCGACCGCGTAGACAGCCCACATATAAGATTCTCTCCTCAATGCTATTCTCAGTCCACCTGTCCGAGCGTCCCCAGGCTCGCGGCCTTGAGGTACGCGTTGATAAACCCGTCGATGTCGCCGTCCATCACGGCGTTGATGTTGCCCATTTCAAAGCCGGTGCGGTGATCCTTGGCGAGGGTGTAGGGCATGAAGACGTAGGAGCGGATCTGGCTGCCCCAGGCGATCTGCATCTGCTCCCCCTTGATCTCGTTGATGTTGGCCAGATGCTCCCGCTCCTTGATCTCGACGAGCTTGGCGGTGAGCATCTTCATGCACATGTCGCGGTTCTGGAACTGGCTGCGCTCGTTCTGGCAGGAGACGACGATCCCGGTCGGGATGTGGATGAGGCGGACCGCCGAGGAGGTCTTGTTGATGTGCTGGCCGCCCGCGCCGGAGGAGCGGAAGACCTCCATCTTGATGTCCTCGGGGTCGATCTCGACGGTGTTGTCGTCGGGCAGCTCGGGCAGCACCTCCACCGAGGCGAAGGAGGTGTGCCGGCGGCCGGACGCGTCGAAGGGCGAGATGCGCACCAGCCGGTGCACGCCCGCCTCCGAGCGCATGAAGCCGTAGGCGTTCTCCCCCTCGATCATGATCGACGCGCTCTTGAGACCCGCCTCGTCGCCGTCGAGATAGTCGAGGATTTTATAGGTATAGCCGTGGCGCTCGGCCCAGCGGGTGTACATGCGGTAGAGCATCTGGGCCCAGTCCTGCGCCTCGGTGCCGCCCGCGCCCGCATGGAAGGTCATGATCGCGTTGTTCACGTCGTATTCGCCCGTCAGCAGGGTGGCGAGCTTCTGGGTCTCGAGGTCCTGCTCAAACCTCTCGGCGTCCGCGAGCGCCTCCTCGTAGACCGATTCGTCCTCCTCCTCGTCCGCGAGCTCGATGAGGGTGAGGGTGTCCCCGTAGAGGGCGTCAAGCCTGTCCCAGCCCTCGATCTTTCCCTTGACGCGGGCGGTTTCCACCTGGTTCTTCTGCGAGCGTTCCACATCGTTCCAGAAGCCCGGCGCGGTCGTCTGCTCCTCCAGTTCGGCGAGCTTGCGCTTGAGGCCCTCGTATCCGATCGCCTGGGCGAGATCGTCCAGTTCCTCACGGCGGCCCTCCAGCCGCAGGCGCAGCTCCTCAAATTGCAGCATATCGGCAACTCCATTCCACTAGCATTTGTCATTCTCAGAAATAATATTATAGTATTTTTTCCCGGGAAAGTAAAGCGGTTCCGGCGCAAAACCCCGTGGAAAAGCCGTTCGCACGAAAAGTTCACAATTACGCTCTTGAATTTTCAGGGGATTGTCTGTATCATGGGTATTCAGAAAGCACTATTTATGGATTTATGATTCAGGGGTTGATTTTTTGGCGAACTATACGGGCGTAAAGTGCCCCGTCTGCAACAAACGCTTTACGGAGGACGACGACATCGTCGTGTGCCCGGTCTGCGGCGCGCCCCACCATCGGACGTGCTACCAGCAGCTCGGGCACTGCGCGCTGAACGACCTGCATATCAAGGGACATGCCTGGGAGCCGCCGCACGAGCAGCAGACCCCCGGGCAGGCCCCCGGTGGCTCCGCGGGCGGGACCGCCTGCCCGGCGTGCGGCGCCGGCAATCCCTCCACCGGCCTTTTCTGCCAGGTGTGCGGCGCGCCGCTGCACCGCGGCACCCAGGGCCAGCCCCAGCCCCAGCAGGGACAGCCCTTCTCCCCCTTCGGCGGACAGCCCTATGCCGCCGCGCCGCCCGCGCAGAATCCTTACAGCGCGGCCTTCGGCGGGCTCAACCCCTCGGAGGAGATCGACGGGGTGTCGGCGCGGGATCTCGCGCTCTATGTCGGGGAGAACTCCGGCTACTTCCTCCCCCGCTTTAAACAGATTTCCCAGGGGAAGCCCGTTTCTTTCAACTTCTGCGCGCTTTTCTTCAACTTTTTCTACTTTTTCTACCGCAAGATGTATTCGGTGGGGCTCATCCTGCTGGGCATCACCCTGCTCGCGCAGATCCCCACCCTCTTCGTCATGCCCGAGGCGGTCCATTTCGCCCTCGACCACATGAACGACATCTACGCCGGGGCGAGCATGTTTGAGTTCATCAGCGAGTTCCAGCCCACCCAGCACCTGTGGGCCTACGC
Organism: Anaerotruncus sp. DFI.9.16; assembly: GCF_024461615.1. NCBI lineage: Bacteria > Bacillati > Bacillota > Clostridia > Eubacteriales > Oscillospiraceae > Anaerotruncus > Anaerotruncus sp. DFI.9.16. Next base: position 25,906 of record NZ_JANFZX010000013.1, on the reverse strand, counting down.
CGCGATGGAGTACATGCGCTATTTCCTGCTCGCCGTGGGCGTCGTCTTCTCCCTCTTCGCCAACCGCTTCTACCTGCGGCACGCGGTCAAAAAGGTCACCCGCGTCCGTGAGGGAATGCTCGCGGCGCAGGGCACGCTCGACGACCGCCGCTACACCGAGACGATCGCCCGCGCGGGGCGCACCAACCGCGCCATCGTCGTCATCGCCGCCGTGGGCTGCGTGGTGGCCTATTTCGCCGTCTATATCCTGATGGTGATGGCGATCATGGTCTCCTGAACCGATCGACCCGAGGGGGGAGCGGCAAAGCCGCTCCCCCCTTTTTGCCCTTCTTGCGTTTTTCGCGGCGGGGTGTTATGATGGACCCATCGGGCGCGCTGCGCGAAAGAAAGGAGCCCTGTCATGGCCGCTGAACGAATCTCCGAACCCGCCGTGGTCTGGAAGGACCGCAAACGCATCTGCGGACTGCCGATCACCTTTACGAAATATTCGATGTCGGAGGACCGGCTCTTTCTCGAGACGGGACTTTTGAACACCCGGCAGGAGGAGGTCATCCTCTACCGTGTGCGGGACATCAGCCTCACCATCAGCCTGTGGCAGCGGATCTTCCGGGTTGGGTCGGTGCTCGTGCAGTCGTCGGACAAGTCGCTGCCCAGGCTGCTGCTCAAGAACATCCGCGAGCCCCGCGGGGTCAAGGAGCTCATCCACAAGCAGGTGGAGGAGATGAAGCTCGCCCGCCGCCTGCGGGTCGGCGAAATCCTCGACAACGACGAGTGCGGCTGCGAGGACGGCGAGGACGGGATGCTCCTGTGAGGAGAAAAATCTCAAAAAGCCCTTGCAAATCCGGAGCAATCATGCTAAGATGATGGTTAATCGAATAACGCTGAGATCGGGAGAGTAGCGCATCCGCGCCGCAACAGAGAGGTCCGCCGCCGGCTGAAAACGGACCGCGGGAAGCGTCTGCGTGAAGTTCACCCGTGAGCGGCGCCGCTCAAACCCCCCGGGGCGGTAGGCGGCGACGGTTCGCCCCGTTAAAAAGCGCAGAAGTGTCCAATACTCTTTGTATTGGGAATTTGGGTGGTACCACGGACTGGCGTCACGGCCGTTCGTCCCTTTGCGGACGGACGGCCTTTTTATTTTGCAGTATCACAGGGAAGGATGAAATACAATGTTAAACGCGCTGCAACAGATCAGACAGCAGGCGGCCGAGGCGCTGGCGCAGGCCGGCGACCTCAAGGCGCTCGACGACCTGCGGGTCAAATACCTCGGCAAGAAGGGGGAGCTCACCGCCATCCTCAAGCAGATGGGCAAGCTCTCGGCCGAGGAGCGCCCGAAGGTCGGGCAGCTCGCCAACGAGGTGCGTTCGGGCATCGAGGCGCTCGTCGAGGAGCGCACCGCCGCGGTCAAGGCGGCCCTGCTCGACCAGAAGCTCGCGCTCGAAAAGCTCGACGTGACGATGCCCGGCAGGGCCGCGCCGCTCGGCAAGCTCCACCCGCTGACCAAGGTGCTCGAAGAGGTCAAGGAGATCTTCCTCGGCATGGGCTTCTCGGTGGCCGAGGGCCCGGAGGTCGAGACCGACTACTACAACTTCGAGGCGCTCAACATCCCGAAGGACCACCCGGCGCGCGACACGCAGGACACCTTCTACATCAGCGACAACGTCCTGCTGCGCACCCAGACCTCCCCGGTGCAGGTGCGCACGATGGAAAAGCAGAAGCCCCCCATCCGCGTCATCGCGCCCGGACGGGTCTACCGCTCCGACGCGGTGGACGCGACCCACTCCCCCCTCTTCCACCAGATCGAGGGGCTCGTGGTCGACCGCGGCGTCACGATGGCCGACCTCAAGGGCACGCTGGAGATGTTCGCAAAGCGGCTCTACGGCGAGGAGGCGGTCGTGCGCTTTCGGCCCCACCACTTCCCCTTCACGGAGCCGTCCGCGGAGATGGATTTCCAGTGCTTCGCCTGCCACGGCGAGGGCTGCCGCCTCTGCAAGGGCGAGGGCTGGATCGAGATCCTCGGCTGCGGCATGGTGCATCCCAAAGTGCTCTCCATCTGCAACATCGACCCCGAGGAATACAGCGGCTTCGCGTTCGGCATGGGGCTTGAGCGGATCGTCATGCGCCGCTACGGCATCGACGACCTGCGCCTCTTCTACGAGAACGACCTGCGGTTCCTCAACCAATTCTAAGGGAGGGTAACTTATCATGAATCTGTCCATGAAATGGCTGGCCGACTATGTCGACGTCGGCAATATCACGCCCCACGAGTTCTCCGAAGCGATGACCATGTCCGGTTCCAAGGTCGAGGGCTGGGAGCGCGAGGGCGCGGAGATCAAAAACGTCGTGGTCGGCCGGGTCGACGAGATCGTCCGCCACCCCGACAGCGACCACATGTTTATCTGCCAGGTGGACGTGGGCGCGGGAGCCCCCGTGCAGATCGTCACCGGCGCGCAGAACGTCCGGCAGGGCGACTACGTGCCCGCTGCCCTGCACGACTCCTGGCTGCCGGGCGGCGTCCACATCAAAAAGGGCAAGCTGCGCGGCGTCGAATCCTGCGGGATGCTCTGCTCCCTTTCCGAGCTGGGCCTCACAACCCACGACTTCCCCTACGCGGTCGAGGACGGCATCTTCATCCTGGAGGAACCGGACATGAAGCCGGGGCAGGACATCCAGTCGGCGATCGGGCTCGACGACGTGTGCGTCGAGTTCGAGATCACCTCCAACCGCCCCGACTGCCTCTCGGTCACCGGGCTCGCGCGCGAGGCGGCCGTCACCTTCGGAAAGCCCCTCGACCTCAAGGCGCCCGCGGTCAAAGCGACCGTCGACGACATTAAAAACCACCTCTCGATCGAGGTGCTCGCCCCCGCCCTCTGCCCCCGCTACACGGCGCGGATGGTCAAGAACATCAAGATTTCCCCCTCCCCCCGCTGGATGCGGGAGCGGCTGCGCGCCTCGGGCGTGCGCCCCATCAACAACATCGTCGACATCACCAACTACGTCATGCTCGAATACGGCCAGCCGATGCACGCGTTCGACTATAAATACGTCGAGGGCGGCAAGATCGTCGTCCGCAACGCCAAGCCGGGCGAGACGATCATGACCCTCGACGGGGTCGACCGCGTCCTCTCCCCCGAGATGCTCGTCATCGCGGACGCGAAGAAGCCCTCCGCCGTCGCGGGCGTCATGGGCGGCGAATACAGCGGCATCATGGACGACACCAACATGATCGTCTTCGAGTCGGCCTGCTTCAACGGCCCGTCGGTGCGCACCACCGCCAAAAAGCTCGGCATGCGCACCGAGGCGTCCGGCCGCTTTGAAAAGCAGCTCGACCCCGCCACCACCATCCCGGCGGTCGAACGCGCCTGCGAGCTCGTCGAGCTGCTCGGCGCGGGCGAGGTCGTCGGCGGCATGATCGACGTGGACAACTCCGACCATACCGAACGCCGCATCAAGCTGGAGCCCGACTGGATCAACAGCTTCCTCGGCATCGAGGTACCGGTCGAGGAGATGCACCGCATCCTTACCCGCCTCGAATGCAGGATCGACGGCGAATTCGTCATCCCGCCCACCTTCCGCGCCGACCTCGCGCACAAGGCCGACCTCGCTGAGGAGGTCGCGCGGTTCTACGGCTACGACAAGATCCCCGTCACCGCCATCCGCGGCACCGCCAACGGCCGCTACACCCCCATCCAGAAGTTCGGGCAGCTTCTCGGCCGCACCCTGCTCGCACAGGGGCTTTACGAGGTCGCGACCTACTCCTTCATCAGCCCCAAATACTACGACAAGATCGGGCTTCCGGCGGACAGCGATTACCGCAAATGCGTCGTCATCCAGAACCCGCTCGGCGAGGACACCAGCGTCATGCGCACCACGACCGTCCCCTCGATGCTCGAGGTGCTCTCCCGCAACTACAACAACCGCAACAAAGCCGCCGCCCTCTATGAGATCGGCAACGTCTACCTCCCCGTCGAGGGACGCGAGCTGCCCGACGAGCGCGCCTGCGTCACGATCGGCGCCTACGGCGAGGGACACGACTTCTTCACCCTCAAGGGCGTCGTCGAAACGCTGCTCTCCGCGGCGGGCGTCGAGGGCGCGGAATATGCCGCCGTCTCCGACGATCCCACCTACCATCCCGGCCGCTGCGCCGAAATCACCGTGAACGGCCAAAAGCTCGGCATGATCGGCGAGGTGCACCCGGCAATCTGCCAGAATTACCAGATCGGCGCGCGCGCCTATATCGCCTGCCTCGACGAGGCGGTGCTGTTTGAAAACGTCGCGCCCGAGCGCGGCTACAAGCCGCTGCCCCGCTTCCCCGCCGCGACCCGCGACCTCGCGCTCATCTGCGACGACGAGCTGCCCGTCGCCGCGCTCGAAAAGGCGATCCGCGAGGCGGTCGGCAAGGTGCTCGAGGAGGTCAGCCTCTTCGACGTCTACCGCGGCGCGCAGGTCGCCGAGGGCAAAAAGAGCGTCGCCTATTCCCTCACGATGCGTGCCGACGACCGCACCCTCACCGACGAGGAGGCCGACGCCGCCATCAAGCGGGTGCTCAAATCGCTCGCAAACCTCGGCGTCGAAATCCGCAGCTGAATCCAAGCATCAAAAAAGCCCTGGTTTTACCGGGGCTTTTTCAGCGGTATATTTGCGCGGGCAAAGTCATACAATATGAGAAATATACAGTTTACGCCTTGCCATAAGGCGAAAATTGTTGTAAAATGGTCAGTAAGAGGGAGGGGTGATGTCATGCACGAGCCGACGATATCCTTTTCGATCCATGAGGATAAGGAACAGCAGATGAAGGAAATCCTGACGGAGGTCTATGACGCGCTCCGCCAGAAGGGCTATAACCCGATCAACCAGATTGTGGGATACATCCTGTCGGAGGACCCGACTTATATCACGACCCACAACAACGCCCGCAGCCTCATCCGGAAAATCGACCGCGACGAGCTGCTCCAGATGCTGGTCAAAAGCTACCTGAACGATTAGAACATTACGGACGCCCCCGCCCGCAGGACGGGGGCGTTGACATCCCGTGGAGGCTTTATGAAGACCGTCCTGATTACCGGCGCGTCCCGCGGCATCGGCCGGGCGTGCGCCCTCGCCTTCGCGCGGGAGGGCTATGCCGTCGCGGCCTGCTGGCACAAAAACGAGGCCGCGGCCCGCTCGCTTTTGGACGAGCTCTCCGCCCTCGGCTGCGACGCGGAGCTCTACCGCGCCGACGTCGCCGACCCCGCCGCCGTCGAGGCGATGGCCGCCGCCGCCGAAAAACGCTTCGGCCACATCGACGCGCTGGTCAACAACGCGGGCATCGCCCAGCAGAAGCTCTTTACCGACCTCACCGCCGCCGACTGGGACCGGATGCTTTCCGTCAACGCGGGCGGCGTGTTCCATACCTGCCGCTGCGTCCTGCCCGGCATGCTCCGCCGCCACAGCGGCCGCATCGTCAACATCTCCTCCATCTGGGGGATCTCCGGCGCGTCCTGCGAGGTGCACTACTCCGCCTCCAAGGCCGCCGTCATCGGCTTCACCCGGGCGCTCGCGCAGGAGGTCGGCCCCTCGGGCGTCACCGTCAACTGCGTCGCCCCCGGCGTCATCGACACCGAGATGAACGCCAATCTCTCCCCCGAGACCCTCGCCGCGCTGTGCGGCGAAACGCCCCTCTGCCGCATCGGCTCCCCCGAGGAGGTCGCGGACGCCGTCGTCTTTTTATGCGGCGGGAAAGCACGGTTCATTACGGGACAAGTGCTAAAGGTCGACGGCGGCTTTCTGGGCGGCTGATCCGGGGGACTTTCGAGAAAGTCCCCCGGGCCCCTCAAAGCTTTATCAGGCCGGCCTCCCCGCCCCACCGCGCACGCGGCCCGTGCCCGGGGCGGCAGGGACACGCTTTCGAGAAAGTCCCCCGGGCCCCTCAAAGCTTTATCAGGCCGGCCTCCCTGCCCCACCGCGCACGCGGCCCGTGCCCAAAGCTGTAGCGCGTTCAACCGGAAGCCGCATCCCGCGCCGAAACCGCGCGCGCGTTCAGCTCCCCCGTCAGCCGCGCGCACAGCCGGAACCCTTCCGCGAACGCGGTTTCGCAGTGGATACACTCCATTTCGTACTGCGCGTCGATCAGCGATTTCAGCCAGACAACCTGCTTCTGTGTCAGCCTGCTCCGGATTTTGCGGGCGCACCGGCCATATCGCGCCTTAACCTCCTCAAAGCCCGGCTGATGCGCCGCCAGGCCCGCATAATAATCCAGTCCGTTCCTGTAAAGCTGACGTAAATAATCTTCCGCCACCGTTTTCCGCCTCCCAGCATAATATGTGATAGAATGTTTTGATACGACCTTTTTGGTCGCCTCTCTGCTTTTAGTATACACGACTAATAAAGTCGTGTCAAGGGGGTTATCGCTCTTATGAATCATTTTGCCAGTCGTCTCCGGGCGCTACGCCTCAAAAAGCAAACGCCTCAAAAGACGTTGGCCGATCTGCTCGGCATCACCGTGCGGCAGTACCAGCGTTACGAAAGCGGAGAGCAGGAACCGCATATCAATGGGTTAGTCGCTATTGCCGATTATTTCGGCGTATCGATAGATTATCTTGCCGGGCGGACCGACAAACCGGAAACAAACCGTTAAAACAACAAAGGAGGGCACTTCACGTGTTTGACCAGGACACATTCGGAGACCGATTAAAATTTCTGCGCAGCCGGGAGGACAAATCGCCTGAAGAGATCGCGGAACTGCTCAACCTGTCGACCGAGCAGCTTCACAAGCTGGAAAACGGCAGTCTGAACGCCTCGCTGGATTTCCTTGTGAAGCTGGCGGGCTACTTCCAGGTATCGACGGATTACCTGCTGGGGTTGACGGACATCCCGCATCTTGAGCAGGGGGCATCCGACTGAGCGCCAATCGATAAAAAAAGCCGCCGTCCCGGAGGGGACGGCGGCTTTTCAGCATCATTCAGGCTTTTTTCTCGCCGAGCTGGCGCTCAAGCCAGATGGAGGCGATGTTCATCGCGTCGAAGAGGTTGTTCTTTTCGGTCTTTTTCACGACGCGGTCGCGGGGGCGGAGCTCCTCGTCGGTGGACCAGATTTGGACGGAGACCTTGGTCGGGAGGGTTTCGCCGTCAAAATCGGCCTCGCTGAGGATTTGGAGCATGGCGACGTATTTGTCGCCCATATCGCCGTAATAGATGGTATTCCCGCTGCGGACGAGCGGGCGGCCCTTGTAGGTCAGGGAACCGGGCTTGGTAATTTTCTTTTCCACAGTTATCACTCGCAATCTATCTTCATGAAATTTCGTACCAAGATAAATCATAACATAAATTTGCCAGGCTGTAAAGCGCGGCGCGCTTTTCCGACGGCTTTCGACACGGGTCGGGCGCACGGCGGCGCAGGGCGGCCGGCCTGATGAAGCTTTGAGGGGTCCGGGGGACTTTCCCGAAAGCGCGTCCCTGCGCCCCGGACACGGGTCGAGCGCGCGCCGTGGCAGGGCGGCCGGCCTGATAAAGCTTTGAGGGGGCCGGGGGACTTTCCCGAAAGCGCGTCCCTGCTGCCCCGGACACGGGGCGAGCACGCGCCGTGGCAGGGCGGCAGGCCTGATGAAGCTTTGAGGGGGCCGGGGGACTTTCTCGAAAGCGCGTCCCTGCTGCCCCGGACACGGGTCGAGCGCGCGCCGTGGCAGGGCGGCAGGCTGATGAAGCTTTGAGGGGTCCGGGGGACTTTCCCGAAAGCGCGTCCCTGCGCCCCGGACACGGGTCGAGCACGCGCCGTGGCAGGGCGGCAGGCCTGATAAAGCTTTGAGGGGTCCGGGGGACTTTCTCGAAAGTCCCCCGGAAAGCTTTTCGCCAAGGCCTTTTCCAGAAAAGGCCGTAACAATGACGCGTACCTCCCGCTACTTCAGCTCGGCGATCGTAACTCCCGCTTCCCCTTCCCCGTACGTCCCCAGGCGGAAGGTTTTGACGTTGCGGTGCTTGCGCAGGCGCTGCTGGACGGCGGCGCGCAGGGCGCCGGTGCCCTTGCCGTGGATGATCGTGACGGTGGGCACGCCCGAGAGGACGCACGAGTCGATGAACCGCTCGAGCTCGACGAGGGCCTCATCGGAGGTCATGCCGCGCAGGTCGAGCTCGGTTTTGACGTCGCGGGTGGCCTTGGAGGAAACGCCGCGCGACGAAACGCCGGCGTTATTGACCGTGACGCGCTTGTTGGACATGTCGACGAGGCGCACCTCCGACTGGTGGACGCGCGTCTTGATGATGCCCGCCTGCACGTTGAGGTATCCCTGCCCGTCAGGCGCGGAGAGGACGGTGCCCTCCTTCCCGAGCTCGAGAAGGCGCACGGTGTCGCCGCGCTTGATCGGGCGGTCGGGCACGTAATTTTCCACGTTCTTGCGGGTGACGGGGTCCGCGAGGTCCTGCAATTTCCGCAGGTTTGCCTTGAAGGCGACCTTCGCCGCGGCGGCGCGCTCGGAGAAGTCGGCGCTGTCCTTCTGGCGGCGCAGCTCGTCGAGCTCGTCGATCAGCTTTTCCGCCTGCGCGCTCACCTGCTCGACGATGCCGCGCGCCTGCACGCGGGCGCGCTCGAGCTCGCGCTCCCGCTCCCGCTCGGCGGTGCGGCGCAGTTCGTCCGCCTCGGCGGAGGTGCGCTGCGCCTCGACCCGCTGGCTCGCCGCCAGCGCGCGTTCCTTTTCGAGTTCCTGCCGGGTGCCCTCGAGCTGGGCGACCACGTCCTCGAAGCGCGCGTTCTCGCCCGACAGGTGGGTGCGCGCGTTCTCAATGACGTCGGAGGGCAGGCCGAGGCGTTCGCTGATCGCAAACGCGTTCGACCGCCCCGGCACGCCGGTCAGCAGGCGGTAGGTGGGCCGCAGGGTCGCCACGTCGAACTCACAGCAGGCGTTTTCGACGCCGTCGGTGTTGAGGGCGTACATCTTGATCTCGGCGTAGTGGGTGGTGGCGACCACCCGGGCGCGCTGGGCGCGCAGCTGCTCGATGATCGCGACGGCGAGCGCCGCGCCCTCGACCGGGTCGGTGCCCGCGCCGAGCTCGTCGAGCAGGACGAGGGAGTCGCCGTCCGCCTCGTCGAGGATGCGGATGATGTTGGTCATGTGCGCCGAGAAGGTGGAGAGGCTCTGCTCGATCGACTGCTCGTCGCCGATGTCGACGAGCAGCTTTTTGAAGACGGGCACCGTGCTGCCGTCCGCGACGGGCAGCATGAGGCCGCATTGGGCCATTGCGGTGAGCAGGCCCAGGGTCTTGATCGCGACCGTCTTGCCGCCCGTGTTGGGGCCGGTGACGACGAGCGTGTCGAACGTCTCCCCGAGCGAAAGGTCGATCGGCACGACCTTGTGCTTGTCGAGCAGCGGGTGGCGGGCCTTTTTGAGCCGCACCACGCCGGTGTCGTTGATGGCGGGCACGCTCGCGTGCATCTCGTCTGCGAGGCGGCTCTTGGCGAAGTAGAGGTCAAGCTCGACGACCGCCTCATAGCTGCCCCGGATGCTGGCGGCGCAGCCGCCCACCTGCGCGGAGAGCTCGTAGAGGATGCGGTCGATCTCCGCCTGTTCCCTGCCCTGCAAAAGCCGGATCTCGTTGTTGGCCTCGACGACCCCCATCGGCTCGATGAAGACCGTCGCGCCCGACGAGGAGGTGTCGTGCACGAGGCCCTTGATCTCATTGCGGTATTCCAGCTTGACGGGCACGACGAAGCGGCCGTCCCGCTGGGTGATGATGTTGTCCTGCAAAAACTTCTGGTAGGTCGCCGAGCGCACCATCTTATCGAGGACCTCGCGCGCCTTGGCGCCCGCCTGGCGGATTTTACGGCGGATGTCGGCGAGCTCGGGGCTCGCGTTGTCGGCGATCTCCTCCTCGCTGATGATCGTGTCCGCGATGTGCTTTTGCAGGTCGGGCAGCGCGACCACCGAATCGAGCAGGTAGGAGAGGCTCGTCTGCCCGCCTTCGAGCTGCCGCCGCCACCGTTCGATCGTCTCGAAGGCGCGCAGCACCTTCCCCACGTCGAGCAGCTCGCGCGGCGAGAGCCGCGCGCCGATCTCACTGCGCTTGAGCGCGGCGGCGGGGTTCTCCACCGCGCCGACCGACGGCGTGGAGTAGCGGTTGGTCAGCGTGTTCGCGTCGACCGTGTACTGCATGAGCTCGCGCACGTCCCGCAGGTCGCGCGCGGGCTCGATGGCCAGCGCCATCGCCTTCGCGTCCTCGCAGGAGCAGAGCTGCGCCAGCCGCGAGAGGATCTTATCCAGTTCAATTGCCTTACAGTATTTATCCATTGACTGATCCCTTCATTGTCCGGTAAAAATCGAGCGTGTCAAACCGCCGTTCCAGCTGTGTGACCGTATAACATTCGCAGACCTCCTCCAGCCGGGCGAGCGCCGGTCCGGGGAGGCTGAAGGAGAAGAGCTTCTCCGCCTCGGAATAGAGGATGTGGCGCATGGCGGCGAGCACCCCCCTGCCGAGCGGCAGGCGCACCTGGTCCGCCGGGAAGGAACGGACGCACTCCCCGCAGGCGAGCTGCGCCGACTGGGGCAGGAAGAACATCTCCTCCGCCTCATAGCAGCCGCAGCCCGCGCAGGCGACGAGGTTGGGCATGAAGCCCGCCATCGTGAGCAGCCGGAGCTCGTAGACCGGCTTTAGAAACCCGCAGGCGCGTTTGCCCGTGTCGAGCAGGTAGAGGGTGTTGAGCAGCAGGCGCAGATAGCCGTCCGCGTTTTCCTCACGGGGGGCGACCTGGGCGGTCAGCTCGCAGAAGTAGGAGGCGAGGGAGAGCTTTTCCACGTCGCCGCGCACGCCCATGAAGACGGTGTCGAGGTCGGCCTTGTCGACGCTGTACCGCTCCCGGTTGGAGAACAGCACAAAGCACGAGTAGCTGAGCAGCTCGGCGGGAACGCGCAGCGTCCCGCGTGGCTTCTTAGCTCCCCGTGCGTATGCGGATATGATGCCGCGTTCCCTCGTCAGGAGGGTGAGCACGCAGTCAAACTCGTCAATCGCGCGCTCCCGCAGCACGATCCCGTCGGTCGTGATATGCACCGGTATCTCCCGTCACAGCGGCGCCCAAAGCAGTCCCGGTTGCGGACTGCTGCCGGACGTCTACATATTTGAGGTAGTCCTCAATCTTTCCCGAATGTAAAAACGCGTCATAGGCCGACATCTCGCCCGGATTCATCAGCACCGCCCCCATCTTTTCCTGATGGTACTATTTTTTCCGGCGGCGGCACCCTTATCAGAGGGAAAGTCTATCACATTTTCCAGTAATTTAGACTTGACAGCCAAAAACGCGTTTTATCAGAAAAAGCATAGCATACATCCCCCGCCCCGTCAAGCCGGGGCGGGGAAGGAAAGGGGCGCATCCGGAGGGATGCGCCCCTTAGGGTTCTTATTCCTGTTCGCGCCGCTTATAGAGCCAGACGCCGGTGGTGATGCCGCCCACGGCTACCGCCGCGATGAGCGCCGCCAGCGCGATCGTCACGCCGCTCAGGCGCCTGTGCGCCACCGCGGGCGCGGACGCCTGCGCGGGCGCCGCTTCGGCCGGCACCGCTGGCTCGACCGCCTTCTCGGCGGGCTCCAGCGAAATTCTGTCCGGGGTCTCCGGCACCGCGGGAAGCTCCGCCGTGAGGGTGACCGTCGGCACGGTGACGCCCGGCAGGTAGTAGCCGCCGCCCGTCACCGGGTTGCCCGGCTTGGCCGCGGGGATTTCCGACACGGTCGCGTCGTAATCCGCAAAGAGGTCGAACAGGTCGTCAAAGGTATAGTAGACCTTATTGTCGGGGATCGAAGGCATGTTCTTGCCGTAGATCGCCAGTTCCCTGCCCTTGTAGCTGATGACAAGGGTCACGTCGCGGCCTTCGAGCGCGCGCAGCACGCTGCCGGGCACGTTGAGCGCCTTGGAGGCGTTCGCTTTGATGACGTCGCCGCCGTCCGCGCGCTCGATCGATTTCTGGACCTTCGCCCAGAAGTCGTAGTTATCGAGCGAGGCGCTCCCGCCGCCGGAACCGCCGCCCGAGGAAGAATGTCCGGAGGAGGGCTTGCTGTTGGTGAAGGTCACGACAAACGGGCTGAAATGGGTGACCGTCACGTCGACATACTGGTTGCCCGCATCGTCCTTCTGAATCTCCAGGTAGAAGGTTTCGCTGCCGCCGGAGTATTCATGGACGATCTTGGCATACCGATCCGTAACGCTCTTCGGGATGGGGAGCTTGAAGGTGACCGGCTGTCCGCTCAACGAATCGATGGTTCCCTTCTCATCCGTGCCCTCGATAAACCAGACGGGCTGCACCTCGAACTTGATCTCGGTGACCACCGCGGTCGTGATCCCGTCGTTGGTGACCTCCTGTACGACGATATCGTGGATCTCCGTCTCGAGGGAAACATGGATTTCGGTGGTATTATTGGCAAGCGCCGCCTCGGTCGCCTCCGCGGGCAGGTTCCCCTTCACCGCTTCGGCCAGGTTCTTCGGCGGTTCTTTCGCCGCCGGGTTGCCGGTGGCGGCCAGTTCGCCCTTCGCCTCTTCAAACGCCTGCTTTTCAGCATCCGTCGCGTCCGCCGGGACGGTCGCCTTGACCTCCGGAACGCTCGCCACAGGCGCCACTTTGAAGGCGATATCGTAGCTCATCCGCAGCGCGTCCACCTGCTTTTTCAGGTCGGGATTCTTCGCAAGGTAGGCCGCCAGCTTGCCGGCATCGAGCTTATCCAGCATGGCGCTGGCCTCGCCGATCGCCTTCTTGAAGGCATCCTTTTTGCTTTGGTCTGCCAAAATTTTGTTGATTTCACTCTCGGTGACAGTGGCCAAAGTCGTGGTGGAATCGTCACCCAGCGCCGCTTTCAGGGCGTCGTTGCCGGCTTTGATCGCCGCCGCGACAACACCGGCGATCTCCTCGTCGGTGTTGATGAACTCGGGAACGACCGGCCAACGGGTCGCGTCTGCGTCTATGCCGCTTTTGTCGCGGTAGACATAGAAGACCTGTTTTGCGGTGCCAAGTTCATTTTTGGTCAGGATTTCGCCGCCGGGGCCTTTCAGGTTCGCCAGATGGATGGTGAACTTGGTGAAATCCTCGAATTTGCCGTTCTGGTTGGTCGGGTCTTGCAGACAGATCAGACCCGCATACCCGAGATCCGTCTCGTCCGTCGAATGATAGGTGGTATTGTTCATGTTGAAAGTGGCGCGGGGGCTTGCACCGTCTGCATTCGGATAGTTGCTCAGTCGGAACGCGTTGCCGGAATAGGCAAACGTGTTTCCACTGACGTCATAGCTGCCGCCGTCCGCCACCTTATAGATGTTGATCGAGTTATGGGTGCAGTCGCCCTTCGCGAAGGTGTTGTTGGCGATCTTGCTTCCGCTGGCGAGCGGAATGGACTGGCTGCACTCGATGCCGTTATAGACCTTTCCGCCATTGGCGTCGAAGGTGTTTCCGGTGATCGTGACGACACCCGACGCGGCAATATTGATGTAATCGTAATAAATGCCGTCCTGGCCGTCCGCTGTTTTCGCATCTACCCCTCTGATGGTATTGCCGGTAAAGGTGAACATTCCGTCACAGGTGACCTTGATCAGGTGGTTCGCACCATTTCTTCCATCCTTAGGAACGATTCCGGTACCCGTAAACACGGTATTTTTGATGGTTACGCCGCCGGCGCTGACCACCATTGTACCGGTAAATTCCTTGCCGTTGCCGTCGATGGTGACCGCCTTATCCACAGCGACGGGATCTTCTTTAACGTCTGCCAGAAGCGTGATCGTGTCGCCGTTCTTGGCGGCTGTGATCGCCGCGGCAAGGTTCGGATAAACAGTGCTTCCAATCTGCGCGACCGAAGCGCCGGGGGACACCTTGTAACTGCCGTCGCTCTGCTTTTCGCACACATAGCCCGCGGCAACATACTTGGTCACGTCGCTGTTAAAAGTGCCGCCTGTAATAGATGGATTGCCAGTATTTGTTCCGGCGTCCAGAGCCTTACCATTTCCGCCGATAAAAGTACCGCCCGAAATATAAGCGGTTGCCTTTGCGTTGATGCCGCCGTCGCCGCCGGTATTGTCGTTTCCGACCAGAATCGCCACCTTGCTGGCAGACTTAAACGTACCGCCATAAACATGGGCCTCCACTTTTCCGACTTCCCCGGCAATGTAAATTGCATAGAACGAGCAATCGTCAGTATGCTCATCCCTCAGTGTTTGGAAGCTGCCATCTTTCACTTCGGCATAGCCGGCATTTATCGATAATGCGCCCTGAACACCTGTCACAGAACCGTTATTGAAATACAATTCTCCTTCGCTTCTGACACAATAAGAATAAGCGCTCATTTTATTGCAGGAAATCGTATTAAATGTACCGCCATTGACGGTGGCAACGCCAAGGTTGTAGAGGGCGCAGGTGGCGCTATCAAAGGTGCCCCCGTTAATAATTACCGTACCCTCCGAACGATTCATCACACCTGCTCCACTGGCTGCAACGTTTCCAAGGTAAGTGCCATTTTCCACCGTGAGCACGCCGTAGTTGTCGATCGCTCCCCGGCCGCTTAAAGAGGCGGAACTGTCGATCGTTCCGTTTCCGGTGATCGTCAGTGTGCCCCTGTTGATAAGCGGACGGCCTACAAAAGTACTGCCGACATTGATCGTCTTCCCCGCCAGATCCAGCGTGATGCTGAGGCCTTCGGGAATCGTTACGATATCGTCCGCCGTTTCCGCGGTATAACCGGAAAGCAGCTTGATCACGTCACCCTTCTTTGCCGCTTTGACCGCCGCGTCAAGGCTCGGATAGCCGATACCGCCAATCTGCGCGATGTCGGGTACCGGAACGGCGGTAAACACCGTTCCCCTCTCAATTTTACCTGTACGAGCATCGCCCGCTTCCATGCGATAGCTGTAGTCGTCCACAGCCGTAAGCGTCATTCGGCCCGCGTCCTCGCCCACCTCAAAATAGGCATTTACACCATACCCGAATTTCACTCTGGTGGACGTGATACTCCCATTGTAGTTCAAGGTATGGAACAGTTCGCCGAAACTGCTCTCCGCCTGACCTCCATCCTTATTGACTTCCTTTTCGATGCGCGCGCGCAGTTTCCCATCCTTCTTAAAAACAGTCAACTGACCGGCAGCGTCTTCGGAGGAGACATAACTTCCCACAAATCGTTCCAGCGTTTCCGTGGACGTAGAAAAATCCGGAAGGAAATTTTGCGCATAATAGGTGACATCCATCACTCCCGACAAATGCGCAACGATATAGAGATCATCGGATTTGACGCGTTCTCCCAGCAGGCTCGCGGGAATCGTCACTGACTCATTGCTGCCGACCTTACCAAAGTCGTAGTTGATTAATACGCCCGACTTGGATGTATGCTGGAAGGATATCTCGACGTTTTCGATCTTAGTCTCGCCCGCCGAGGGTTCTTCAAACGTATATCCCTCGTTCGCTTCCACCCGAATTGTGACGGTATTAAAGTTATTGGTGAGCGCCGGGGAACTGATAAAATATTTGCTCTCCTGGACCGCCGTACCGGCCTCCTGCTCGGTCCCCCCGTCAACCTGGTAGAAAATGCGGATCGGGCCCACGGCAGAAATGCCGTTATCCTCCATCGTGGCGGGCATCCCGGCAAGCGCTCCGACTACCGCATCCAGCTTGTCCGCGTTCGTGACCAGCACCTGGTCGTCCGGGGACAGCGCGTCAAAAGCGTCCATCGCCGCGCGCACCGCGTCGGCGTCTGCCACTGTCACTGTGTCGGCGTCCGGGAGCGCCTCGATCATATCGATGACCGCCTGGACCGCCTCCGAGGGCTTCTCTTCGGGCTCCGTGTAGAGTGGGCAGCCCTCCTTATGTACCTCGCCCTCGGCGGCGCCGCAGGTACATTCCTCGGAGCTTATGTCCTTGGAGTTTGCGTCCTTGGAGCTCGAATCCTCGGAGCTCGCGTCCTTGGAACTTGCGTCCTCGGAGCTCGAACCCTCGGAGCTTACATCCTCGGAACTTGGGCCCTTGGAGCCTTCATCCTCGGAGCTCGCGCCTGTGGAGCTCTCGTCCACGGACGGCTCTTCTTCCGTCTTCACAGGACTGATCGTATCGGATACATCCGATACGCCGTCACCGGTGACGGGCTGGTCGTCGTTCGCAAGGCTGACAACGCCGCTCATCGTGAGGATGAGCATGGCCGCAAGCAACATCGTCAGCAAGCGAATCCAGTTCTTTTTCATGATATGCCCTCCTAGAAAAATATCTTTGTCCGAATCGGATCTGTCCGGAATTTCTTTGGGCCGCGGCCGGGGGAGACGGTGTGACCGTTTTTTTCTCCCTTTTTGTTACCCATACTATAACATATAGTATGACCTTTGTACAGTTATTTTTTTGAAATTTGGTGGAAATTCCTGCAAATTGCCGCCTTTTTTGTGGTTTAAAACATAAAAAACCGGCTTTCCGCGCGTATGCGCGGAAAGCCGGACGGATAGAGCGCCTCTCAGCGCGGAAAACCGGCCGAGGCGAGCTCCTGCCCAATGTTGAGGATGTGGTCGCCGATCCGCTCGAAATCGGTCAGCATCTCGGAATAGAGAATGCACGCCTCGTCCGAGCAGACCCCCTCGTGCATCCGCCGAATCTGATTCTGCCGGAACGCGAGGGTCATGTCGTCCATCTTCTGCTCAAAGGCGGAAATCTCAGACAGGCGTTCGACGGAAACGCCGTCCAGCTCTCGAAGCAGGCCGATGGCGCGCAGGCTCACCTCTTTCATCTGTGCGATCTCGCCCCGCGCCTGCTCAGAAAAGGAAATCCGCTTTTCCTCCAGCAGTTTCGTGTACTCGCAGATGTTGACGGCGTGGTCACCGATCCGCTCGAGGTTGCCGCTGATCTTGAAAAAGGCGCTGATCGTCATCGAGTCCCGCTCGTTTGCCTCGTAAACGATGATGCGCGAGATGTACTTTGATATTTCCTTGTTGAGGTAGTCGATGTATTCCTCGGTGCGTTCGACCTCCGCCAACCGGCGGGAATCGCCGTCCAGTACGGCGAGGAAGCTCTGCTCCACGTTGCCGCGGGCCATGTCGGCCATCCGTCCGAGCTCCCGCCAGACGCCGTTGATCGCAATGGCGGAGTTGCCCATCTGGTATTCCGGCGACGCCTCCACCGGCTTGATGTAGAGCAGCTTTTGCAGCGCGGCGTCCTCCGAGACGTGCTCGGGCAGGATGCGCACCGCGAGCTTCGCGAGCCAGGTGCCCAGCGGGAGCAGGAGCAGGGTGGTCGCGACGTTGAAGAGGGTGTGCATGTTGGCGATCTGGGCCGCCGGGCTGCCGGGGGTCAGCGCCTCGATGAACTGCGTGAGCGGGAACGTCATGCAGATCACGGTGAAGATGCCCGTCCCGATCAGATTGAAGAGCAGGTGGATGACGGTGGTGCGCTTCGCGTTGCGCCCGGTGCCGATCGAGGCCAGCACCGCGGTGATGCAGGTGCCGATGTTCTGGCCGAAGAGGACGTAAACCGCGCTCGGCAGGCCGATGAGTCCGCTGTCCGCCAGCGCCTGGAGAATCCCCACCGACGCCGAGGAGGACTGGATGACGGCGGTGAAAAGCGCTCCGGCCAGGATCCCCAGCAGCGGGTTGCCAAATCGGGTCATGAGGCTGACGAACGCCTCCGAATCCCGCAGCGGCATCATGGAGGAGCTCATCATCTCCATCCCGATGAAGAGGATGCCCAGCCCCGCGACGATCTGCCCGT
Organism: Anaerotruncus sp. DFI.9.16; assembly: GCF_024461615.1. NCBI lineage: Bacteria > Bacillati > Bacillota > Clostridia > Eubacteriales > Oscillospiraceae > Anaerotruncus > Anaerotruncus sp. DFI.9.16. The sequence continues at coordinate 8,244 of NZ_JANFZX010000013.1, read as the reverse complement.
AGTGGTGAAAGACCGCCCGCTTCATGAACACGACCAGCGTCACGCCGCAGAAGGCGAAGAGCGGGGCCAGCGCGCCCACGTCGAGCGCGATAAGCTGGCCGGTGATGGTGGTGCCGACGTTCGCCCCCATGATGATCCACACGGCCTGCCGCAGGGTCATCATGCCCGAATTGACAAAGCCCACGACCATGACGGTGGTCGCGGAGGAGGACTGGATCACCGCCGTGATGCCCGCGCCGACCGCGACCCCCAGCAGGCGGTTGCTCGTCAGCCGCTCCAAAATCCGCTTCATGCGGTTGCCCGCCGCCGCCTCGAGCCCCGAGCTCATCATCTGCATCCCGTATAAAAACAGCGCCAGGCCTCCCAGAAGCCCCAGGATATCCGCCACCTTCACGCGCGGCACGCTCCTTCTCTCTTTTCTTCCTTCCCGAATCCGCCGGCAGGGCGGGGATGAAACATTCCAAAGGCATGGCGCGCGTCCGGTGCCGGACGCGGGTCATGCCTCTTCAGTCCCGGTATCCGGGCGGATGCTCCGGATGGCGCAGCTGCTTCCATGCGGAACGTCCCCCCTTTTTACCGCGATTCGCAACCCATTATAAAAGATCGCACCGGCGAGCACAAGGGTTCCTCCTCAAATTTTACGCAGATTTTACACGGCGGCCGCCGCGCCCACGGCCGCCTCTCCGCCGACGAAAGAGGCCCCGCGGGGACGGATAACCGTCCCCGCGGGGCCTCCTGTTCGTTTTTTAGACCGACGCGCGGCTCAGTTGTAGCCGAGCGACCGGATGACGTTCTCCCGGTTGCGCCAGTCCTCGCGCACCTTGACCCAGCATTTGAGATTGACCCGGCAGCCGAGGAACCGTTCGATGTCCTGCCGCGCCTGGGTGGCGATCCGCTTGAGCATCTCGCCGCCCTTGCCGATGATCATCCCCTTGTGGCTCTCCCGCTCACAGTAGATCTGCGCCTCGATGTCGACGAGGTCCTGCCCCTCCCGCTCCTTCATCGATTCCACCGACACGGCGGTGCCGTGTGGAATCTCGTCGCGCAGGTTGCGCAGGAGCTTTTCCCGCACGATCTCGGCCACGATCACCCGTTCGGGCTGGTCGGTCAGCGTGTCCGCGTCGAAGAAGAAGGGGGAGGGCGCGGCGAACGCCTCGAGTTCCCCGAGCACCGCGTCCACCCCGTCGCGGGTGAGCGCGGAGATCGGCACGACGGCGGAAAACTCGTACTCCTTTGTAAAGGCAAGGATGCGGGGCATCAGCTTCTCCTTGCTGGCGAGGGTGTCGATCTTGTTGACGACGAGGACCGCGGGAATCCGCTGCGCCCGGAAGGAGGCGATGAGGTCGCGCTCGGCGGGGGCGATCTCCCCCTGCGGCTCGACGACGAGCAGCGCGACGTCCACGTCCGCGACGCTGTCGCTGACCTGCTTCACCATGTATTCCGACAGCCGCGTGCGGGGCTTGTGGAGCCCCGGCGTGTCGATGAAGACAAACTGGGTCTCCCCCCTCGTCAGCACGCCGGTGATGCGGGTGCGGGTGGTCTGGGGCTTGTCCGAGACGATCGCCACCTTCTCCCCGATCAGGGCGTTGAGCAGGCTCGATTTTCCCACGTTGGGGCGTCCGACGATGGCGACGAACGCCGATTTGGTGCTGTATTCCGGTTCGGTCAAAATGCTTCTCCTCCCCGCCCCTGTGGGGCGCGTCCAGTTTTTCCGCCCTTTACGGCGCGGCGCAAAAATGCGCCGGCGGTCTACGCCGGCGTCTGTTTCTCCCCGCCGAACCCGAACACAAACCAGGCCGCGAGGGCAAGATAGATCACGAGCAACACCTTCGGCTGCCAGTGCGCGAGCAGCGCGCGCCAGAGCGCCAGCAGCCCCTTCGGGCGCCAGAGCACGGCGAACCCGACCCCGACGCTCGCGAGCGCCATGACGAGCACCGCGCCGGCCGAAACGTCCTTTGCGAGCTTTGCGAGCGGATGCCTGCCGGGGCTGGCGAGGTCGACGGCCGCCTCGACGGCGGTGTTGAGCATCTCGGCGGCGAGCACGCCGCCGACCGCGAGGGACAGCAGCCCGAAGCCCGCGGCCTCCACGCGCAGCGCCCCGGCCAGCCAGAACACGAAGAGCGCGGCGGCCAGGTGGATGCGGAAGTTGCGCTCGTGCAAAACGCAGTGGCGCACGCCGCAGCCCGCCCAGCGAAAGCTGCGGGCGAGGGCGGCGAGCTTAGATTTCATCTTCGGTCAGCACATAGCTGCCGTCCCGCTGCAGGCCGAGGCTCGAGAGCACGCTCTCCTCCTTCTCGCGCATCCGCACCATCTCGAGCCCGCCCGACTCGTGGTCGTAGCCGAGCAGGTGGAGCATCGAATGCACGGTCAGAAAGCCGATCTCCCGCTGGAGGGAGTGGCCGTAGATACGGGCCTGTTCGACGGCCTTTTCGATCGAGATGACGATATCGCCGAGCTGGAGCGCGCCCGTCTCGAGGTTGCGGTCGTAGACGCCGTCCTGCCCGAGCGGGAAGGAGAGCACATCGGTGGCCGCGTCCTTTTGGCGGAACTCGTTGTTGAGCTGGCGGATCTGTTCGTTGTTCACGAAGCTGACGCTGACCTCCGCGCTGTCGCCGAACTGCTCGGCGGCGAGCACCGCGTGGCAGCAGCGGCGGATGAGCAGCCGGATGCCGCTGGGGATCTTCACGTCCTTCTGGCGGTTGGTGATGAGCACCTTGATACTTTCGGTCATCTGTTGCGTTTACCCTCCTCGTAATACCGCTCGTACGCCTTGATGATCGCCTGTACCAGGCGGTGGCGCACGACGTCTTTCTCGGTGAAATGAAGGATGGCGATGTCATCCACGTTCTTCAGCACCTTGACCGCTTCCAGAAGGCCCGAACGCCTGGCGTCCGGCAGGTCGATCTGGGTCACGTCCCCGGTGATGATGGCTTTGGAATTGAACCCCAGCCGGGTGAGGAACATCTTCATCTGCTCGGGCGTGGTGTTCTGGGCCTCGTCGAGGATGATGAAGCTGTCGTCTAGGGTGCGCCCGCGCATGTAGGCGAGCGGGGCGACCTCGATGTTCTGGCGCTCGACGTATTTCTGGTAGTTTTCCGGGCCGAGCATATCGAAAAGCGCGTCGTAAAGCGGGCGCAGGTAGGGGTCCACCTTGTTCTGGAGGTCGCCCGGCAGAAAGCCGAGCTTCTCCCCCGCCTCGACGGCGGGGCGCGTCAGGATGATGCGGTTGATCTCGTGCGCGCGGAAGGCGCGCACCGCCATGGCCACGGCGAGGTAGGTCTTGCCGGTGCCGGCGGGGCCGACGCCGATGGTGATCGTGTTGTCGCGGATCGCCTCGACGTACCGCTTCTGCCCGAGGGTCTTGGCCTTGATCGGCTTGCCCGTCGTGGTGATGCACACCACGTCGTCCGCGAGCGCCGCGACCTTGTCCTCGCGCCCCTCGCTGACCATCGCCATGACATAGCGGATGTTCTGTTCGGTGAGCGACTCCCCCTTGTTGATGAGGGAGAGCAGCCCGGTGATGGCGCGTACCGCCAGAGAGACGCCCTCCTCGTCGCCGAACACCTTGATTTCGGTGCCGCGGCAGGTCACCGTGACGCTGTATTCCTGCTCGATGAGCCTGACGTTCTCATCGAAACTCCCGAACAGCGCCAGCGCGTGCTCCATCCGGTCGATATTCACCAGTTGTTCGATCATTCGTTTTTTTCCATCCTTTTTCTATTGGAAATCCCCAAAATCATCCACGATTTAGTATAGCAAATCTTCACGCAAATAACAAGCAGTTTCCACAGTTCTTTATGAATATTTTGTGAAACTTTCCCAGTTTCTTTGGAAACGCGCCAAAATCCCTAGTAGCCTCCCTCGCGCAGGGCCTTTTCCCCCTGTCCTGTGCGGTCGAACACCGGGATTTCCACCTGCCGGGCGATGTCCATCTCCACGAGGTATTCCCCCGTCAGCACGACCCTGCCGCCCTCCGTTTTGGCCGAGACCTCCCGCTTGACCACCGCGCCGGACGCCCACGCGCCCCGCTCCTTCGCGGCGAGCTGCCGCTCGGCGATGCGCAGCGCCGTTTCGGCGCTGATCCGCTCCTCCTCCGTCTCGTAGAAGATGTAGGTTTCGCGCGTCACCGAGAAGGGCATCTCCACACCGAGCAGGACGGGCGGCCGGGTCACCTTCTCCACCTTGTACTCCCCGTCCAGCCCCGAATAGAGGAAGAGGGGCAGGCGCACCCCCGGCAGCTCGAGGTAGCGGCGCTTGACCACCCGCCCGGACGGCACCGCGCGCGACTGGGTGAGCGGCACCTCGACGGCGAGGCTCTCGGGGACGCGCGCGATGACCTTGGCGTTGGCACGCAGCAGGTGGTTGAGCCCCCAGCGGTCCTCAAAGACGCCGCTCACGAGGATCTCCCCCTCCCGGACGGCGTCCCCCTTCCGCACGGCCGCACGGCCGTCCGTGACCGCCATGCTGACGATCTGCCCGTCCCGCGCCGCCACGACGTTGGCGGGCACTTTGGTGTCGATCTTCTGGGGCGGCACGGTGCGTTCCCGCACGAGCAGCGTCGCGGTGGTGCCGCGGATGTTGAGCGCCGCCCACGAGAGATCGTCCACCTTGAGCTGGACCTCGAGCTGGATCTCCCGCGCGTCGAGCCCGCTTTTGAGGACGCCCCGCCTGACTCCGAGCTCCTCGAGCGCCTGGAGCAGCACCTGGCTGTCCACCCGCTCGTTCCCCTGCACCTCGACCACCCACACGAACTGCTGGGTGACGGCGAAGAAGGCGATGAAGAGCGCCGCGCCGGCGGCCACGCCGATCCTGCGGCGGTAGCGGCGCAGCAGGAAGGGCAGCCCGTGACGCTCCTTCACGCGGGTGACCGCCCCCGCCTTGCGGGCGAGCGGGCGCATCCGCCGGTAGCCGTCCACGGTGGTGCGGCCCGAATATCCCGCCTCCTCCCGCCGGCAGTCCCACAGAGGGACCCGGTGGTGGGCGCAGAGGTTGATGAGGCGCTCGAAGGAACCCGACCGCGCAAAAAACTTGACATGCCCGCGCAGGTAGCGCAGGAACCGGATAAACAGCAAAAAACCACCCCTCAGCTTGTCGAAAATCATTTCGGCAAGCTGAGGGGCCGCTGCGGCGGGTTCTCCGGGGGGGGGGGGGGGGGAACGTGCGGTAGGGACCTACGGTCCCCCCACACACGCCCCCTCCCTTCCGGGGCGGCGGGGCTTGCCGGGTTTGAAACATAGAAATCATCGGGATACGGAGGCCCTGCCAAAAAATCATTTCGGCAAGCTGAGGGGCCGCTGCGGCGGGTTCTCCGCCCGCCGCGCCTCTCCAACATGCCGTATGCGTTATAAAACCGTCGGTCCATCTCCGCGCCAAGAGCCTCGCTTCGCTCGGTTGCGCTCCGAAACGCGCCTGCGGGCGCAGCCCCCCACACGCCCCCTCCCTTCCGGGGCGGCGGGGCTTGCCGGGTTTGAAACATGGAATCATCGGGATACGGAGGCCCAGCCTGAAAATCATTTCGGCAAGCTGAGGGACCGCTGCAGCGGGTTCTCCGCCCGACGCGCCTCTCCAACATGCCGTATGCGAAATGGCGGGGTCCGGTATGAAGCGCCGGCTTCCCGGCTCCGCCTGTCAAACGATTCAGACCGTGGAGAACTCCAGCGCGGTAAAATATCCCTGCACCGTCATGCTGTCTCCGCTGAGGCATTTTAAGGTCAGGCGGCGGCCGGTGAACTTGAGGATCATCCTCCCGGTGTTGAGCCGGACGATCTGGTCGTTGTATTCGAGCACTCCCTGGCAGTGCTCGATATAGGCTTCGCGGTTGCCGAGCAGCTCCAGCTGTGGCAGCCCTTCGAGCACGTCGACCGGCAGCTCGAGGGTGCGGGACACCGCGTCCGCGATCGAATAGCGCTCCTTTTTCCCTTTCTTCCTTCCGAACATCGATTTTCCCCCATCTCCCCGCGGCAAATTTGGGTGCATCCGCCGGGGGACCAGTACATAGATATTATAAAAAGCGGTTTTTTATGTAATCGGGGGTGTGGGCGCGTGAAATGCGCAAAATACCTGTTGGCGGCGTCCGCGGCGGCGGCGGCCGTCGGGCTTTTATGGAAGACCAAGGAGGTGTCGGAGGGGGTGCGCACGGGGCTCGGGAGCTGCGCGGCGGTCATCATCCCCTCCCTTTTCCCGTTTATGATCCTCGCGGGGCTGATCGCCGCAACGCAGGCGGGGGCGGTGCTCTCCCGCGCGGTGAGCGGCTTTACCCGCCGGGTGATCGGCATGCCGGAAAACCTCGGCGCGGTGCTGCTCATGAGCTTCGTGGGCGGCTTCCCGGTCGGCGCGCGGATGCTTTCCGACATGCTCGCGCGCCGGGAGATCGACCGGGAAACCGCCGAGCGCGCCCTCTGCTGCTGCGTGAACGCCGGGCCCTCCTTTCTCATCTCCGCCGTCGGCGCGGGGATGCTCGGCAGCCGCGCGGCCGGACTCGCGCTGCTCGGCGCGCAGGTGCTCTCCTCCCTCGCCGTCGGCGCGCTCGCCTTCCGGGGCGCGCGGGCCGGCAGTCCGCCGGCCCGCGCGCCCGAACGCTCCCGCGACGCCTTCGTGAACGCCGTGCGCTCCGCCGCCTCGGGCATCCTCTCGATCTGCGCCTTCGTCGTCGCCTTCTCCGCCGTCACCGCGCTGCTGCGCGCCGTCGGGCTCACCGGGGCGCTGGCGGGCGCGCTCGGGAAGCTCTTCCCCGCGCTGGGGGAGCCCTTCTTCACCGCCGCGCTCGCCGGGCTGCTGGAAGTCACCGGCGGCTGCATCGCGGCCGCGTCTCTGGGCGGGCGCGCGGGCATTTTGCTCTGCGCCTTCCTCGTCTCCTTTTCCTCCCTCAGCATCATCTTCCAGGTGCGCTCCTGCTTTTTTGACGGCTGCGGCGTGCGGTTCGGGCGCTTTTACCGCTCCCGGCTGCTCCACGGCGGGCTCACCACCCTCTTCGCCGCCCTCTTCGCCCGGTGGCTGCCCCCCGCCGTCCTCGCGGCGTCCGCCTCCCTCTCCTCCCCCGTCCCGCGCGCCGATCCCCACGCCGTCCTGCCCGCCCTCTGCCTGCTCTGCATGTGCTCGATCCTCGCCTTTCCCGAATGGCGTCGAAATGTTCATTTTTACAAGTAGAAATTTCTCCTCCGTTCCTGTATAATAATAGGGTTATATCGGACTTTCGGAGGTGCGCCATGAGCAAGCTGAGACTGTTTTCCAACGAGATCCCGCCCGCCTGCCAGTACTGCAAATACGGGTTCATCACCCGCGACGGGCGTTCGGTGCTGTGTGAAAAAAAGGGTGTGACCTCTCCGTTCACCTCCTGCCGGCGCTACCGCTACGCGCCGCTCAAGCGGGTCCCCAAGCGCCCCCGCGCGCTGCCCGCTTTCGACAAATCGGACTTCGAGCTGTGACGCCCCACTACGGTATAGAAGGAATGTTGCCCATATGAAACCGAAACGGACGCATGTGATCGCGCGCACCCTGCTCCTGTCGCTGGCGATCGTCGCCGCGACCTTCACGGTGCTGCTGGCGAGCGACCTGCTCACCGGCGAGATCATCCCCAAGAGCTATCCCGGGGGGATCGTGCCCACCGCCCCCGAGCTGCGCGCGATGACGGTGCGCACCCGTGGCAACGCGGATTTCCCCTCCGCGCCCAACCTTTCGGCCAAGGCGCTGCGCGGCCAGCTCGACGCGATCGCGGACTTCGCCGCCGAATACGGCTACAACGCCGTCTTCTTTGAGGCGGCTCCCGAGTGCGACGCGCTCTACCGCTCGTCGGTGCTGCCGTCGAGCGCCTATCTCACCGGCGAACAGGGCTCCTTCGCCTTTTTCGACCCGCTCGGCTACCTCGTCGACGAATGCAAGGAGCGGGGCATCCAGGTCTACGCGGTCGTCAATCCCTACGCGGTCGCTTCCGGCGGCCTGGCCGCCTCCTCCCCCGCGGCAAAAAATCCCGGCTGGGTGAAAAACGGCGTCCTCGACCCGTCCGAGCCGGGCGTGCAGAAGCTGGCGGGCAAGGTCGTTTCGGAACTCACCGCCAACTACGACATCGCGGGCGTCGTCCTCTCGGGCGTCGACTCGGGCGTCTTCGACGACGTGGAGGACTACGCCTCCTGTGTCGCCAAAACCGCCGGGCACGCGCACGACAGCCTCAAGCATAAGGATTCCCAGCGGCTCGGGGAATGCCGTTATTTTCAAGAATATTGAAGGCTACGATTATCCGATATTCAA
>NZ_JANFZX010000129.1:0-1212 GCF_024461615.1 Anaerotruncus sp. DFI.9.16 | reverse complement strand
CCCCCCCCCCCCCCCCCCCCCCCCCCCCCCCCCCGCTGTTCTATGGGAGAATAGGAAGTCAGTCAGAAACTTTGCCCATCGTTTTGAGGGGATCGACCCATGCGCCGCCGACCTTCATCGCAAAATGGAGGTGGGGATCGAGGGAGATCTCACAGGGGATATCGCCGACCGTGCCGATCGCCTGGCCGACCTGGACGCTGTCGCCCTCCTTGACGGAGGTCTTTTTATCCAGTCCGCAGTAGATCGAGGTGATGTCGTCGTGGTGGAGGATCTCGATGGTCATGCCCATCAGCGGGTCGTCGCGCACGGCGGTCACCTTGCCGTCGCAAACCGCCTTGACCTGCGCGCCCTTGTCGGCCTTGATATCGATGCCGTCATGGGTGCGCCATTCCTTCAGCGTGGCGTTCTTGACGAGTTCACCGCCGCTGTAGGGCGCGAAGATCTCGCCCGAGATCGGCAAGACGAAGGAGGAGGGCTGCGGCTCGGGCTGCGCCTTTGCCTCTACGGAGGGCTCGTCCGGTTTGGACGCAGCCGCGGAGGAGGACGAAGGCGCTGTAGACGAGGAGGACGAGGCCGACTTGTTGCCGTCGACGCCGACGCCGCTCTGCGCTTTTCCCGCCTCCTCCAGATCGGGGAAACCGTAGGCCGGCTCCTGTGTGCTGGATGGGGCCTGCTGTTCGATCACGCGGTCGTTATTTTGATCGATCCGCTCGATGGTTTTGTCTACCGCCACCCATGCGGCGGTACCAGCTCCCACCACACAGATCGCAAGGGCAATGTAAAAACCTTTTCCTGCCATAAATTTACTGAATTTGCTCTTTGGATTATAAGAATCATTCATTTTGTGGTTACACCTCCGGTATTATTTTGAACGCTAGGCAAGCGCTTTATACTCCGATAAAATTTTCTTTCTTTCCCGTTTGGGGAGCGGCGGCCGCCGCCCTGCGGACAGGGGTTTTTGCGCGCCCCTCCGGGGCGCTTTGGATTTGCCGCGCTGCGCCCGGCGGGGCTTTACGGGAATTGCCGCTTTCCAAGCGGCAAGAATCACGAGCGCGTTTTGCCGCGCGGCGGTTTTCGATGTTCCGCCCGGGGGACGGAAGGCTTTTATCGCGCCCCTCCGGGGCGCTCCAGATGTGCCGCCTTTGGCGGCATAGATCGCCGGGTCCCGCCCCGGCGGGCGGGCCGACTTCTTGCGCGCCCAAGAAGTCGGCG
>NZ_JANFZX010000128.1:0-1319 GCF_024461615.1 Anaerotruncus sp. DFI.9.16 | reverse complement strand
CCCCCCCCCCCCCCCCCCCGCCCCCCGCTTTTTTATGGGGCTCAGCTCTGCTTGAATTCCGTCCAGATGTCGTTGAAGAGGGCGGTGGCCTCCTCGCCGACGTCCTTGATCGACTCGCCGCTGCGGATCGCATCGTCGGGGATGACCAGCAGGGGATTGGTGATATAGGGGGTCGCCGCCGAGTTGCAGCTCCCGTAGAAGGTCTGCTCGGTGATGCGTGCCGAACGCTCGCCGTCGAGGATGAAATCGAGGAAGGCGTGCGCATTGTCGGCGTGGGGGGCCTTGGCGGGGATAAAGACCGCGTCGATGCCGAATCCGACGCCCTCGGCGGGATAGACCGTCTTGAGCTCGGGATTCGCGTTGAGGGCGGTGATCACCTGGGAGGTGAACATGTAGCCGACCGCCGTCTCGCCCGAGATCATGAGGTTGTAGGGGGTGTTGTAGTCAAACGCCCGGATGTTCGGGCGCAGGGTCATCAGCTTCTCCTTGGCCTGCTCCAGCACGGCGGGGTCGGTCTCGTTGAAGCTCTTGCCCATCGTTTTGAGGGTGATGCCGATGATGTTGCGCGCGTCGTCCATCACGACGACCGAGTCCGCGAACGCCGGATTCCACAGGTCTTCGTAACCCTTGATCTCCACGCCGCCCGTCATGGCGGGGTTGTAAATGATCATCGGCACGCCCGCCGAATAGGGGACGACATACTGGTTGTCCGGATCGAAGAAGGTGTTCTGGTAGGTCGGGTTGATATTTTTGAAGTTGGGGATTTTGGATTTATCGAGCTCCATCAGCAGGCCCTGTCCCCGCGCGATATCGATGATGTAATCGCTCGCGAGCACGATGTCGTATTCGCCGCCCGATTCGAGCTTCATAAGCATCTCCTCGTTCGACTCAAAGGTGCTGTAATTCACCTTGATGCCCGTCTGCTCGGTAAACTCCGCGAGGATATCGTCGGGGAAGTAGGTCGCCCAGGTGAAGACGTTGAGCACCTTTTCATCCGCTTTTTTCCCGCAGGCGCCCAGCGAAAGCGCCAGCACCGCCGCAAGCAGCAGCGCGAGCGCACGTGTCCATTTCCGCATGGTAAGTCCCTTCTTTCTTTTCTGTTCACTCTGATCTATGATTGCAACCGCCGTTTGCGGTGAATCGGCTTCTGATTTTGCCGCCCGGCGGGCGGCGGGGGGGGTGCCGGGACCTGCCCCGGCGGGGATTTTTCGCGCCCCTTCGGGGCGCTCCAGATGTGCCGCCTGCGGCGGCGGAGATTGCCGGAACCCGCCCCGGCGGGCGGGCCGACTTCTTGCACGCCCAAGAAGTCGGCGGAAGAA
>NZ_JANFZX010000127.1:0-1419 GCF_024461615.1 Anaerotruncus sp. DFI.9.16 | reverse complement strand
GAGGCGGCGACGGTGCTGAGCAAAGCAATCAAACTATGTCTGGAGTGTGTGGGCATTGGGTAAAAAGTTTTCAGGCGTTTCACAGACCATGTCCCGTTTCCGGGGCTGGATCCAGGCGGGTGCGACGCTGCTGACCAACCTGCACCTGCCGAACTTCCTCAAAGGAGGGCTGTATCAGGGCGCGGGGAAGACCGTCTGTGTGCCGGGACTGAACTGCTACTCCTGTCCGGCAGCGTCCGGGGCCTGTCCCATCGGGGCGTTTCAGGCGGTGGTGGGGTCATCGAAGTTCAGCTTTTCCTACTATATCACAGGCTTTCTCATTCTGCTGGGCGTGCTGCTGGGGCGCTTTATCTGCGGCTTCCTCTGTCCCTTCGGCTGGTTTCAGGAGCTGCTGCATAAGATCCCGACAAAGAAGCTCTCCACAAAGAAGCTCAAGCCCCTGACATACCTCAAGTACGCCGTCCTGCTGGTGATGGTCGTTCTCCTGCCGGCGTTCCTTGTGAACGACGTGGGCATGGGCGATCCCTTCTTCTGCAAGTACCTCTGTCCGCAGGGCGTGCTGGAGGGAGCCATCCCGCTGTCCCTTGCCAATGCCGGCATCCGGGCGGCGCTGGGCAAGCTGTTTACATGGAAGTTCAGCATCCTGCTGTCGGTGATCGTGCTGAGCGTGGTGTTCTACCGCCCGTTCTGCAAGTGGCTCTGCCCGCTGGGCGCGTTCTATGCGCTGTTCAACCGGGTGTCCCTCTTCCAGATGAAGGTGGATAAGAATAAGTGCATCTCCTGCGGGAAATGCGCCAGAGCCTGCAAGATGGATGTGGATGTGACGAAAACGCCCAACCATACCGAGTGCATCCGCTGCGGAATGTGCGTCCGCGCCTGCCCGACGAACGCCGTGTGCTTCCGCTACGGCTTCGGCAGCGGGGAAGAGACACCAAAGAAAACAACGATGGAGGAATCAAAATGAACATGAAGAGAATTTTTGCACTGGCTTTTGCCGTGCTGATGGTGCTGGCCCTGGCGGCCTGCGGCGCAAAGGACAACGACAGGCAGGCGGATATGAGCGGAGACGGCTCCGCCATGACCGGTGAGCCGAAAACCGCCGAGGAAGCGCTCGCCATGCACAAGGAGCTGCTGGAGCGGGAAAACGCGCTCCTGTCGGGAAATGCCGAGCTCTGGGAGAAGGTGTTCATGGCGGCTGACAAGGGCATGGCCATGATCGAGGACGGCAAAAACTACGGCGACTTCCTGCTGGATACCGTCGAGGCCGCGAAAGAGCAGTTCACTGACAAGGAGTATGAGTGGCTGAAGGAGTCGGCCACGGAGATCAGCAATATTGAAAACAAGCTGACCGAGTTGGAAGAGAAGTATCCCGAGATCATGCAGAAATCCATGGACGGCGATATGAGTATGCCCGCGGGC
>NZ_JANFZX010000126.1:0-1663 GCF_024461615.1 Anaerotruncus sp. DFI.9.16 | reverse complement strand
GCATGAACAAGGCCGCCCGGCTGCGCGGCCTTTAAGCGCTCCTCACGGGACGCGCGGACGGCTGCGGGCAGCGCCCCGCCTGCGCCAGACGCTTTGAGGGTTTCCAAAGGGAACTTTCGAGAAAGTTCCCTTTGGTCACAGGCTCTCCACGATCTTCCGGATGACGCGGCAGGGATTTCCGGCGGCCAGCACGCCCGCGGGGATATCCCGCGTCACGACGCTGCCCGAGCCGATCACCGTGTTGTCGCCGATCGTCACGCCGGGGTTGATCACCGTATGCCCGCCGATCCAGACGTGGTTGCCGATGCGCACCGGTTTTCCATATTCCAGCCCGGTGGCGCGCGCGGTCGGATCGAGCGGGTGGGTGGCGGTGTAGATATCGACGTTGGGCCCGATCTCCACATAGTCGCCGATGATGACCTGCGCGCTGTCCAGCACGGTCAGGCCGAAGTTGGCGTAAAACCGCTCGCCCACCGAGGTGTTGACGCCGTAATCAAACCACACGGGCGGCTCCATGTAGGCGCGCTCCTTGTGTGCCCCGAGCATCCGCATACGCAGGCGGTCGTGCCCCGCTTCGTCCTCGGGCGGCAAATTGTTGTAGGCCTGGCAGATCTGCCGCATCATCAGACGCAGCCGCACCAGCTCGGGATCCCCGGGATCGTACGGTTCTCCGGCGAGCATTTTCTCACGTTCTGTCATTTGGGTCCATCTTCCTTTCGCGCGCCGCCGGTGGGCGGCGCGTCTGTTTTCTGTCCGCGGGGCAGCGCCGCGAGCAGGGCCAGCAGCAGCTTCTGCGCAATCAGCGGCAGCAACGCCCCCACTGCGTCGAGCTGCGGTAAAAACAGCGCCAGCGCGATCAGCGCGATCGTAAAAAACCAGCGCGCCGCAAACCCCAGCATGACAAGGGTCCCGGCGCGTTCGGGAGCTTTCGCCGCCTTTTTCGCGGCATAGCGCAGCAGCAGCGCGTCCGCCGCCGCCCAGACACATCCGGCGGCCAGCCCCGCGGCAAACGGCGCGGTCATTCGCCGAAATGGATGGCGTAGAGGCGGTCGCGCACCAGCTTCGCGATCTCGGCGTAGGCGCGGTTGAAGCGGCATTCCCCCTCCTCGACGCGGGTGCACTGGAACTCCCCGTCGCCGCCGACGCACCGGCTGATCGTAATCGGGCCCTCTACCGTCTCGATGACTTCTCCGAGCGGGATCTCCTGCGGCGCGCGGGCAAGCTCGTAGCCGCCCTGCGTGCCCTTATAGGACCGCACGATCCCCTGCGCGACCAGCTTGCGCAGGATTTTGAGGGAAAAGCGCAGGGTCACGCCCGTCGCGGCGGAGAGCGCTTTGGCATCCATCCGGCTCCCGTTCTTCGCCAGACAGTTGACAATCCGCACCGCGTAGTCGGCTTCGAGGGTGATATACATGAAATCCGCTCCTTCGTTCGCGCTTTTCCAAAAGGAATAAACTATACTAATTAAGTGTATAACATTCGGCGCGTTTTGTCAAGGGCGGGGTTCCCGGATTTGCCGCTCAAGGAGCGGCGGAGATTGTCGGCTGGCGGCCGGCGGACGCTTTGGATTTGCCGCTCAGTGAGCGGCGGAGGTTGTCGATGGCCGGTCGACGGCGGTTTTAGATTTGCCGCTCATCGAGCGGCGCAGTTTGTCGGTAGTCGA
>NZ_JANFZX010000124.1:0-1775 GCF_024461615.1 Anaerotruncus sp. DFI.9.16 | reverse complement strand
CCGCCCGAAAGGGCGGCCGCTTACCTATAAAACCAATTTAAATCTCCTCCACCGTGACGACCACGGCGTCGCCCGGCTGTTTGCCGATTTTCGCACGGATGTCCTTACGCAGGCCAAGGATATGGCAGGGCGTCCCCATGCGCACGAGGCTTCCCTCGTACGGCTCGCCGTCGAAGGCGGCCCGCACCCTGACGCGCCCCTTTCCATATACGGCGCGCACGTCGAAGGGGATTTCGACATACGCGCCGTCGATGTCCGGGACTTTTTTAATGATCGCCGTAAAGGTCCGTTTCATCCAACCGCCTCCACGGATAAGATACCCGGCGGGACGCGGGGCTATTCGCTGTAGAGAGCGAGGACCTCCCGCGCGGCGGCGCAGAGCCCCTGCGCCACATGGCCGGGGGAGAGGATTTTGACCTCCCCGCCGAATCCAAAGACCCACGAATAAAACTGGGGGCTCACCTGCACCTTGACGGTGGCGTTGAAGTGCGCGTCGTCCGCCCGCGAGAGGAAGACGTCCTTGCCGAAGCGATCGAGAACCACGCCGGCCAGATGATTGACGAACTGCAGCCGGACGGTTTCCTCCTCGCCGCCGAACATCCCGAACACCCGCTTGGAATAGAGCGCCATGTCGAACCGGTCGAAATGCTCCTGCCCGTCCCGCCGTTCTGCGGTGAGCTGGATTTCAGCCATTTTGTCGACACGGTAGTGCTTGATGATGCCCGCCTCGGTGTCAAACCCGATCATATAATAGTTTTCGTCGTCCCAGGTCAGCGCCCACGGGCTGATGCGGTAGCGTTTTCCATTGCGGCGGAACTGCTTTTTGAGCGGCCCGCCCTCCTCCGAAAAGTCGACCGCCCACTCGAAGTAGCGAAAGCTGATCTTTACGCCAGCCGTGATTGCCGCATGGATCTTGTCGACGTTGTAGTAGATGCTTTCGTTCATCGTCTTGATGCGGTTGGTGACAAACACCTGCCGCTGGAGCAGCCGCGCCTCGTGCACGCTCGCAAGGCTTTCCACCTTTTTGATCAGCTCGGTGGATTTTTTGTGGGTGATGAATTTGGAGGACTGCACCGCGTCGACCAGCAGCTTGAGCTCGGGCAGCTGAAAGGTCCGGTTCGCGATAAAGTATTTATGCCCCGTGCGCTCGACGTCCAGCCCGTAAACGCGCAGCATTTCGAGGTCGTCGTAGATGCTCTTGCGCTCCGCCGTGACGCCGTAACCGCCGAGCGCGTCGAGGAGCTCCGGCAGCGTGAGCCCGTGCTCGTCGTCGGTGCGTTCGAGCAGGATCTTCATGAGATAGAGCAGCTTCAGCTTCTGATTCGGATTTTTCGGCATTTTCCCGCCCCCTTTACAGTCCCATTGTAACAAATTTCCTGTCCAATAAACAGCCCTCTTTTTACCCTTGCCGGGGCGGGTCCCGCGTGGTATCATAGTAACAGCGCGAACCGAGGGAGGCTTTCGGGATGGGAAACGGGACATGCTATGCATATCTGCTGCGCTGTGCCGACGGCACCCTTTACGCGGGATGGACGAACGATCCCGCCGCCCGGCTCGCCGCCCACAACGACGGCCGCGGCGCGAAATACACCCGCGGGCGGCTTCCGGTGGAGATGGTCTACCGCGAGGCGTTCGATACCAGAGCCGAAGCCATGCGCCGCGAGTGGGAATTGAAGCAGATGACGCGGGCCCAAAAGCTCGCGCTGATCGCACACGGGGCCGGGCGCCCGCCGTCGTCTCAAAAAGGGATTTTTTGAGACGACGCCCGCGCAAAG
>NZ_JANFZX010000123.1:0-1840 GCF_024461615.1 Anaerotruncus sp. DFI.9.16 | reverse complement strand
ATGTGACTTCTTTGTGAATTTGATGAAAAAGTCCTTGACTTTTCGTCTCTGGCAAGACCGCTAAGTCGATTTTGATTTCCTGCGGCGCTCGTCTGGCTCCTTTTGATATTCAGGAGGTCAGAGATGTGACTGCCTATGACGAGTTGCAGTTGGATACTCTCGGAGATAAGAAAACGGCGCTCTTTCTGATTATGTCAGATACGGATGCGACGTTTAATTTTTTGATCTCCATGATTTACACACAGCTGTTCAACTTGTTGTGCGAGAAAGCAGATGATGTGTACGGCGGCAGACTGCCGGTTCATGTGCGCTGCTTGATTGATGAGATGGCAAACATCGGTCAGATTCCCAATCTGGAAAAACTGGTAGCGACAATCCGAAGCCGTGAAATATCGGCTTGCCTTGTTCTCCAGGCACAATCACAGCTGAAAGCCATTTATAAAGACAATGCCGATACCATCATCGGCAACATGGATTCCCGAATTTTCCTGGGTGGTTCTGAGCCAACCACGCTCAAAGAACTGAATCAGGCATTGGGAAAAGAAACTATCGACACCTACAACACCTCCAACACCAGAGGTAACAGCCCGTCTTACGGCTTGAATTATCAGAAGTTAGGCAAAGACCTTGCGAGCGTAGATGAGCTTGCGGTTCTGGATGGCAGCAAGTGTATTTTGCAGTTGCGTGGTGTCAGACCGTTTCTTTCTGACAAGTACGATCTGACGCAGCACCCCAATTATAAGTACACATCAGACTTTGATAAGAGAAATGAGTTCAACATTGAGCAGTTTCTGAGTCGAAGGTTGAAGCTCAAGGCAGGTGATGAGTTTGTGGTAGTCGATGCGGATTAAGGAGGTTTCTGTTTGGAAAATCTGAAAACGGTATCTGCCCTGGTTAAGAACATCTTGGAACACGACCACAAGGCAAGAAATACCGACAATCATTTGTACCTGATGGTACTGGAACACTATTCCGGTCTGCGTGGCATCGACATTCATGCCATGACGGTTCCTGTGTTTTTGAAGGAACTGGATAGACGCAGCTTTCCGGGGTTTGAAACTGTCCGCAGAAGCAGACAGAAAGTGCAGGCAACCTACCCTGACCTTGCTCCCAGTGAAGCCGTAGGCAAGCGCAGAGCAAAAAATGAGGTTGTATATCGAGAATTTGCAGAAAGCGAGGTGTAAAAAAAATGACTTGGTGGATCACGGATACCTCTATTGGGCAGCGATTGAAGTTCGTTAGACGATTTCGCCGCCTTACCCAGAAAGAGCTTGGACTCCTGATGGGGTATTCCGAGAAAACAGCGGATGTCCGTATTGCTCAGTATGAGAAAAACGCTCGAACCCCTAATGCAGAAACCACAGCGAAACTCGCAGAGGTTCTGAAGGTTTCACCTGTCGTTTTTTCACCGACAATCTGTGCTTCTCGTGAAGATTTGTTGCAGTCAATGTATTGGCTGTTTCTTATGAAAGGTGGTGGTGATATATATGATTGTGAAACTGAATATGCAAGAAGCAGAATGGAACAGAAACTTGGCGTGATAACCGTCGAGGAGTTCCTTGAAAAGATTCTCGTAAACTAAGCCTTCCGTCCGGTTTTGATGCCGGTAGTACGGAGGGCTTTTTCTATTCTCAAAACAATTTCAAATTTTAGGAGGAAAATATTATGGCATTTTTCAATAGCGCAGTAACCGTTCTTCAGACTCTCGTTATCGCTCTGGGCGCAGGTCTTGGCATCTGGGGTGCAATCAATCTGCTTGAGGGCTACGGCAACGATAACCCCGGCGCAAATGCTTATGTTTAGTAAAGAAGCAAAACCAAAATACAAGCATAGACAGTAG
>NZ_JANFZX010000122.1:0-2116 GCF_024461615.1 Anaerotruncus sp. DFI.9.16 | reverse complement strand
CCGCGCGAGCCTGCCCATGCCGTCATAGACGTAGTCCGTCACCTTGCCGTCCGCCCCGGTTTTGCTCTTCTGGTTACCGTCCAGATAGTAGGCATAGGAGAAGGAGGAAGCCACTGTGTCCCCGCGCTGATTGACGAGCGAGATCACAAGGTTTGCGGCGTTGTAGGCATACGCCGTCGCAAGGCCGCTCTCGGGGTATTCCAGCGAGATCCGGTTGCCGTTGTCGTCGTAGGAATACCGCGCAATCACCGCCTCCCCCTTCTTCACCTCCGCCAGCCGGTTGAGGCTGTCATAGGTATAGCCGAGAGAGAGCTCCGCCGTGCCGTGCCGTGTGAGGGTAAAGCCTGTGCGGTTGCCCGCCGCGTCGTAGGCGAAGCTCTTGACGACGCCGTCCGATAGTCCAAAAGACGGAGTGTATCTGCAGGCATAAACCAGCTTCCTTTGATAAAGCGAATGGGCCGATTAACCGCTTTGTTCGCTTTTACAACCATGGGCGCATCCAAATTAAAAGCGGAGTGGCGCCGCTGACGCTGCGCCACTCCGCTTAATCCTTATTTTTTCTTACTAGGGGATTTTTTTGCGCTGTCCGCACAACTTGGGTCTGTCCAGTCCCCACCGCTTTTTTATGGTCAAAAGAGGCGCGTTAAAACTCTGCTATAGAGCTCTCAATTAGATAAAATATCCTTGAAATAATCTTCTACAGCAGTGTGGCCGGAAAAAATAGAATTAATCCGTGGCGCCAATTCTATCTTAGCTTTTAAATACTCTTTCAACGCGTTAGGCTGTGTCCCTAAGTAAAGAATTTTGCATATAAGATTATTCGGCGCGATATGTGTTGCGAGACGCAACATGTCATTACCCTTTTGCTCCCATTTGCTATATTGCTCATCTGAATTATCCCTATAGAAAAAGTCAGGGAAGAGTGAAATCATGTATCCACTCATACAAAGAAAGTTTGCATCGGAAGGAAAGTGTTTTATCCCATATTGCATAACTTCTATTAACGTTTCTTTAAATGAGGCGAATGAGAGATTACTATTTTGAATGCAACAGTTCCATTCAGTCAAAACGAACCAACATTCGGCGATTACGCGGCATAGCTTATCAACGTTGCCTTTGTCACTATACCACAGGTTGTATAGTAGAGTCTTTGCCTGATCCCACTTTTCTGCTTTTTCAAGTTCCAATAAGCCTTGCACTACAAGAAAACTTTTCACAATATCACCTCGTTCTAACCCAAGCATCAACAATACGTGTAACTCCATTTACCACTCTTGTCGTGACTTCTACCGTTTGTCCTTTGTAAACATATGAATAAACTACGTTACCTACATCGTTTGCCACTCCAGTACCTTTTGTCAAAGCAGTATTAATAACATTGGAAACAGCCGACCAGTCATTTGCACCCACCAAATCCCACGCGTGCTTTGTTTGCATTATATGGTTTGCCGTATTCGGAATGACATTTGAAATTGTTCTACTAGCTTGGTCCGCCGCTAAAGCTCCACTACCACCTGCAACGGTCACTTCGGCAATTCCCAAACCTGTCATAACCGCTCCAGTTGAAGCGGTAGCGCTTCCTGCAGCGATATAAGCAACGGCGGCTCCACCGCCTAAGCCAATTACTCCACCAACTGCAACACCGGTAAGAACGTTTTGCCAGCGTACTTCGCCATATTTCGCATAAGAGTAAATCGCGCCTGCAATTCCACCAACTACAGCTCCAATTGCTGCAGTCACAAGCATAAAAATCTTCCCACTTGTGTCCATATACAAATTAGGGTTAGCAGCCCCATAGTTGTACCGATTTAAGGAGCGCACGTCCTCGACAATAAACTGATTTTTTTCTTCGCCCTTAAAAACCCCGCCTTTTAGCTCTATCCTCTGATAGTCCCCCTTTGGATCAAAGATATTCATATTTCGGGTGGAGACGGGATCTTCTGATAGCATCCGCCCGGTCCTCGGGTCGTAGCTTCTCGCGCGCAGGTAGTAATCGCCCGTCTCACGGTCGAAGTATTCCCCGCAGTAGCGGAAGGGGTTCACATCCAGCGGCTCCAAATTCTCTTCGTTGCCAAAGGCGTCGTACCGGTAGTTCTTCAGCAGGTTGCCCAGCGCG
>NZ_JANFZX010000121.1:0-2178 GCF_024461615.1 Anaerotruncus sp. DFI.9.16 | reverse complement strand
CCCCCCCCCCCCCCCCCCCCCCCCCCCCCCCCCCGCGCCCCCCCCGGGGCGGTTTTTCGCGCGGCGGGCCGGGATTTCGGCATTGTCCGCCGGGGGGCGGACAAAAAAACGGCCGCAGCGCGGCCGTTTTTGAAATCCCGGGGGTTATGCCTCGTAGTCCGCGACGACCCGCTCGGTGATGACCTTGCGGATGAATTCGCGCATTTTGAGGTGTTCAGGATGCTGGTCGTAGGCCTTGAGGGCCTCCTGCGAGACGAATTCGGAGTAGAGGACGAGATCGAAGCCCTTGGGGTTGATGTTTTTCCCGACCTCAAGGGTCAGGATGCCGTCGATGACGGCGTTCAGTGCTTCGAGCCCCTGCTTGATGAGCCGGGCGTTGTCCTCGCGGGTGTTGCCTTCTGCGACCTCTTCCAGTTTCCACATGACGATGTGCTTGACCATGATGTGTTGGACTCCTTTGTCCGGCGCGCGGCCGGTTTGTTGATGCCATTATCCTAGCATAAATGCGTTCCGGGTACAATCATTTTTATGCTTCTTTATACAATCTTAATATACTCCCGCACGCCCCGCGGCTATGCGTGCCAAAAACTTCCGGGAGGGCGGCGCGCGGAATTTGGCATACTAAGGAAAACAAAAATTCTGCCGGCCGACAGAGGCCGCAAGGAGGAAGAAGTATGAAACGATTGACCGCATGGGCGCTCTGCGCCCTGCTTTTGACGGGCCTGCTGGCGGGCTGCCGGGCGGCGGGACAGGACGGGGGCGAAAGCCGGGGCAGCCAACCGTCCGCCTCGCTCGAGCCGAACACCGCCTCCCGGGAGAGCGCCCCGCAGACGGACGTGCTGAAGACGGGGCTCGCGGTGATCACCTCGGCCGCCGACTCCATGCCCGCGGCCGGCGAAGAGGGGCTGGCGGACATCGGCTCGACGGCGGTCGCCCTGCTGGTGGACGGCGACGGACGGATTGCGGCCTGCGCGATCGACGCGGTGCAGAGCAGGATTCCCTTTACGGCGGACGGCGCGCTCGCGCTCAACGCGGGCACGGTGTTCCCCTCCAAGCGGGAGCTCGGGAAGGACTACGGGCTCGCGGAGGCGTCGGGCATCGGCAGGGAGTGGTATGAGCAGACGGCGGCGTTTGCCTCCTATGTCACCGGCAAGACGATCGCGGAGGTAAAGGGCATGGCGCTTGACGAGCGTACCGCCCCCACGGAGGCAGAGCTCTCCTCCTCGGTGACGATCGCGGTGGGCGGCTTTATCGACGGCATCGAGAAGGCGGCGCGGAACGCGCAGGCGCTCGGCGCGCGCGAGGGAGATTTCCTCGGGCTCGGGATCGCCACCAATATGCGGAACTCCAAGGGCGCGGGGGAATCGGAGGGGACCGCACAGGCGGATTCCACCTACGCGGCCGTTTCCTTCGCACCGGACGGCACGATCACGAGCTGCGTGCTCGACGGCTCGCAGGGCGCCGTGCGCTTTGACGGTTCGGGCGCCATCACCTCCGACCTGAACGGCCCCTTCCGCACAAAGAACGAGCTGGGCGACAGCTACGGCATGCGCGAGGCGTCGGGCATCGGCAAGGAGTGGTACGAGCAGGCCGCGGCCTACGCGCGGTACGCCGCGGGACGCACGGTCGGCGAGCTGGAGGAGCTCTCCGTCACCGAGAAGGGCGCGCCGGCGGGCGGGGAACTGGCCTCGTCCGTCACGATCTCGGTCGGCCCCTTCAACGAGGCGCTGCGCAAGGCCGCCGCCTACGCGGAGTAGGAAGAGAAACGGAAAAAAGCGAAAGCCCGGCGCAAGCCGGGCTTTTGTTTTTGCGCTTCGCGCCTGTTCCGCGCTTTCTGAAGAAAGCGCCCAAAGACTTTGATCAGGCCCGCCGCCGTCCGGCCTATCTTTCGCGGCCCATGCCCAAGGCGAACATCCGCTGAGGCCCCCCGACACTGGGCCCGCGGGTCGCCGCAGCAATGCGCATGCGCCTCACGGCAGGCGCTTTGCACTCTCTGCTTCCGCCCGTTGGGAACGCCCGCAACCTGAATTGAGCCCTCAGCTGGTGTACCCGTGGGGAGTGGCTATAACCTGCGGGTCATGGCAAGGTGCTCCCGGGGGATACCGCTTAAAGTTCCGGCCCGCAGAGCCGGGTCCGCGTAGCGGACTCAAGCCGGGGTCGCGGGGCGGAGCGCCCGCG
>NZ_JANFZX010000120.1:0-2188 GCF_024461615.1 Anaerotruncus sp. DFI.9.16 | reverse complement strand
GGCGTGAAGTAAGCGCCGCCGCGCCGGGGCGGGCGCGGCGCGGATCAAAACGCCCCGCGGCGCCGGCGGGGGGGCCGCCTTTGTCAATCCTCCACATTGACTTTTCCGGAATTTGTGGTAATATGGTGAAAACGATATATTTTTGATAACATAACGGTCGGGAGGGACGCGGAATGATGCCAGAGGGGTTGTCCTTCTCGCTGCGGGTGAGCCTGCGACGGTCGGAAAAGTTTTTCGGACCGGGCGTGGCGTCCCTGCTGCGGCTGGTCGAGCGGACCGGGTCGCTGCAAACGGCGGCCGCCGAGATGCAGATGAGCTACAGCAAGGCGTGGAAAATCATCCGCAAGGCGGAGGGGGAACTGGGCTTTCCGCTGATGGAGCGCCGCGTCGGCGGCGCCGGCGGCGGCTCCTCGAGCGTGACCGCCGAGGGAAAGCGGTTCCTCGAGCGCTACGAGCGGTTCCGCCAGGAGGTGCAGGACGCGGCCCAGAGGCTGTTTACAGAATGTTTTGAAGGCGGGGATACGAATGAAACGGATTAAGACGGAGGATGCGGTCGGGCAGGTGCTCTGCCACGACATGACGCAGATCATTCCCGGGGTGACCAAGGACGCGCGCTTCCGCAAGGGGCACGTCGTGACCGCGGAGGACATCCCGGTGCTGCTCTCGATGGGCAAGGACTACCTCTACATCTGGGAAAAGCAGGAGGGCATGCTCCACGAAAACGAGGGGGCGCGCATCCTCTGCGACCTGTGCAAAAACGAACACATGTCCGAAAGCCCGGTCAAGGAGGGTAAGATCGAGCTTACCGCCACCTGTGACGGGCTCTTCTCCATCGATGTGGAGCGGCTTGACGCGATCAATTCCCTCGGCGAGATCATGATCGCGGCGCGCAGCAACCACCTGCCGGTGAAGGCGGGCGACAAGCTGGCGGGCACGCGGGTGATCCCGCTGGTCATTTCCGAGGAAAAGATGAACGAGGCGAAACGGATTGCGGGAGACAAGCCGCTGCTTTCCCTGCTGCCCTACCAAAAAAAGAGATGCGGCATCGTCACGACCGGAAACGAGGTCTTTTACGGCCGTATCAAGGACGCCTTTTCGCCCGTCGTCGCCGCCAAGCTCGAGGAGTACGGCGGCGAGGTGATGGGGGTTACCCTCTGCGGCGACGACCCGGCGGGCATCACCGCCGCGATCGAGGCGTTCCTCGCGGACGGCGCGGACCTCGTCGTCTGCACGGGCGGCATGAGCGTCGATCCCGACGACCGCACCCCCGCTGCCATCAAGGCGACAGGCGCAAGGATCGTCAGCTACGGCGCGCCGGTGCTGCCGGGCGCGATGTTTCTGCTCTCCTATCTCGACGGAAAGCCGATCATGGGTCTGCCCGGCTGCGTCATGTACGCGCGCCGGACGATCTTTGACCTCGTGCTGCCCCGCGTCATGGCGGACGACCCCGTCACCGCGAAGGACCTCGCGCGGCTGGGGAACGGCGGCCTCTGCCTGAACTGCGAGACCTGCCACTACCCCAACTGCGGCTTTGGAAAGGGCGGCGTGTGATGAGCGGGCTCACCCACATCGACCGGAACGGCAACGCCGTCATGGTGGACGTAGGCGGAAAGGCGGAAACGCTGCGCATCGCGGTCGCCAAGGGCCGCATCCGCATGAGCGCGGAGACCTTTGAGACGATCCGCACGGGCGCCGCGAAAAAGGGCGACGTGCTCGGTGTGGCGCGGGTGGCGGGCATCATGGCCGCCAAGCGTACCTCCGAGCTGATTCCGCTCTGCCACCCGCTGATGCTCACCAAATGCACGGTGGACTTCGAGCTCCTGCCCGAGACGCTCGAGGTGGAGGCGGCCTGCACCGTCCAGCTCACCGGGCGCACCGGCGTTGAGATGGAGGCGCTCACCGGCGTATCGGTCGCGCTGCTGACCATCTACGACATGTGCAAGGCGATCGACCGGGGCATGGCCCTCGGAGACATCCGTCTCATCCATAAGGAGGGCGGGAAATCCGGCGTGTTTGATCGGTGATTTGCAGATTTGCCGCTCAGGGAGCGGCATAGTTGCCGGGTCCCGCCCCGGGGCGGTTTGAGATTTCCACCCGAGGGTCGGGGGCCTGTCGGTATGTCGACCGACGGCGGTTTTAGATTTGCCGCTCATCGAGCGGCGCAGTTTGTCGGTAGTCGACCGACGGC
>NZ_JANFZX010000012.1:0-66321 GCF_024461615.1 Anaerotruncus sp. DFI.9.16 | reverse complement strand
CCCCCCCCCACGCCGGAGGAAGCGGCGGCGGGAGTACCGCCGCCGCTTCCTCCGGTCCCTCCGCTCCGGCGGAGGGGCTGAGCGGCGCGGGCGGCTGGTTCGGGCGCGGCGACGCGGCGGGGAAGGAGGCCCCCTCCTCCTGCGCCTTTTCGCCGATCCTCGTCTCGGCGCGGGTGGACGCGCCGGCCGGGGGCACCGTGACCTCGCCGTTCGGCTGGCGGGAGCACCCCATTTCGGGCGCGGAGGACTTCCACAGGGGGGTGGACATCGCGGCGGCTTCGGGCAGCGGCATCTACGCGTCGCTGCCGGGACGGGTCGTGGAGGTGGACAGCTCCCCCATCTACGGCAACTACATCACCCTTGACCACGGCGGCGGGCTGACGACCACCTACTGTCACTGCGAGTCGATCGCCGCGCCGCTCGGCGCGAACCTGCGGCGGGGGGAGCTCGTCGCGCTGGTGGGCAGCACGGGCATCTCCACCGGGCCGCACGTCCACTTCGAGATCAGCAAGGACGGCCGGTACTACAACCCCGCGTGGGTGCTCGACGGGATGGACGCCGATGGAGTTTGAGTGGGGCGGCACGCGCTATTCCTTCACCTTCGGTTTCTTCGCGGTGCTCGCGCTCTGGCTGCTCTGCGACCGTTCGGGGCTCGGCCTGCCCGCGCTGGGGGGCGTGCTCGTGCACGAGGGCGGGCATATCCTCGTCATGCGCCTGACGGGCGCGCGGATTCTCGCCATGCGGTTCTGCGCGGTCGGGGTGCGGCTGGAAAAACGCGGCCTGCTCTCCTACGGCCGGGAGACGGCCGTCTACCTCGGCGGCGTGGCGGCGAACCTGCTCGCCGCGGGGGCGTGCGTCCTCCTCTGCGGCTGGAACGGCTTCGCCGCCGTCAACCTCGCGCTCTGCATCTTCAACCTCCTGCCGGTCGGCCGGCTGGACGGCGGAGTGCTGCTGGGGCTCGCGCTCTGCCGCGCCGGGAAGCCCGAACAGGCGGCGTTCTGGCAGAAGCTCGCGGGGTTCGCGGTGCTCACGCCCCTCTTCGCGGCGGCCCTCCTGCTGCTGCCGCGCGGCAATTATACGATGCTTTTGACCGCGCTTTATCTCGCGGCCACCCTCCTGCGGGGATAGGACGAAGGCCCCTCCGGCGCTGCCGGAGGGGCCTTCGGTTTGTCATTCGGCGGGATGTGTGGTAAAATGCAGGAGGAAGCGGCGGCCGCTTTTTTCACAAAATTTTGCCTGCCCGGATGAAAACCGCCAAAATCCGACACTGTTTCAATATCGGATTCGACGGACATAGGAGGAGGGCATTGGATGAAACGGATGCTCTGCACGCTCGCGGCGGGGTTGCTCTGCCTGTCGCTGGCCGCCTGCGAAAGTCCGGGGGCGGACGCTCCCGGCGAGGCGCTGCCCGGTTCCCCGCCCGTGACGGCGGGCGTTACCCCGGCGGAATCGGAACCCGCGCCCGGATCGGCGGAGGAGTCCCCCGAAGCGTTCCCGGAGGAGGCGGTCATCCTGAGGCCCATGGAGGGAATCGGGAAGAGCGAGCTGATCTATGGGGATTTCTTGCAGTCGGGAGACGTGCTGGTGTGCAGCTGGTATGAGCGGAAGGGAGAGGGCTCCGAACTCCATTGGATGATCGGGGCGTTTGACCTGTCTTCGGGGGAGATGCGCTACCGGTTTCCGGTGGACGAGCTCGTCTGGGGGATGGAGAAGGTCTCATACGGCCCCTATGACTACCGGGTACTGCTCGCGGACCGGATGCTCTACCGGAGCAGCGCCGACGAAGCGGCCGAAGAGGTCGTGCCGCTGCCGGAGAATATCGCGCTGCTGGAGTTTGGCCTTTCGACCAGATATTCGCCCTGCGCCTATGACTATAGCGGCAACGCCTTTACCTGGGCGGCGGAGGACGGAATCTGGGTTTCCGACGCGCAGGGCGAAAACGCCCGAAGAATCCTGAACAACAGCGATCTGCCCGACGGAATGGGCGCCACGCCCGATGCGCCGCCCTATCTTCTCTACGCCCCGCGGTTTCTCTGCAATGGGGAAAAGGTGGCGGCCGTGCTCTTTTCTCCGTATGCGGGAGACGGGGAACACTATGCGGGCGCGGTCCTGTGCGATCTGGAAACAGGGGCGCGGACAGAGCTGGAAGTTGGCAGGCGGACCAACGGGTCGATCAAGTGCGGCGTCGAGGACCGCTATGTGATCTCACAAAGCGCCTCATATACCGTCGTTCTGGATGCGCAGACCGGCGAAACCCGGGAATACCCGATCCGTTTTGGAGATCATTATCCGGATCTTCTATTTGGCGCACAGACGCTTGTACGGGCCGCAATGGACGATAATGACGAGATCCGTTTTTACGTCTGTTCCCTCGACGACCCTGACGACCGATCCAAACCTCTGCCCGATTTTGGATGTAATGATTTTGACATCATCGGGCCGCGGAGACTCACGGAATCCTATGTTTATTTTGAAGATGCGGACGGCGACGGCCCGTGGCTGGCCGCCGTAAAATACCGCTAGGGGGGATTTGATGAAACGATGGCTCTGCGTCCTGCTGGCGCTGGCGCTCTGCCTCTTTGCGGCAGGCTGCGTGCAGCCGCCCGTGGAGGGCCCCGCGCCCGCCAAGGAGCCCGCGCGGCCGGCGCCGGAAAAGACGGACGCCCCGCTCCTGCTCGCGATGGAAGCCGAACTGACGGGCGCGCGTCCCGGCGACGTGCGCATCGACCCGCCGGGCGAATTCCAGCGGGTGAGGATGTCCCGCGCGCTGGTGGAGGGGATCGCGAACCTGCTGACCGTCTCGCCATTTGAGCGGGTGGAGATGCGTTCCATCGAGGGGGAGGAGGATCTCGGCTACCAGCAGGTGAGCGTGCTGGGCGGCGGGAAGGTCTGTTCCCTCGAGCTCTTCCTCTGCGGGGAGAGCCACGAGCTGTATCCCGGGAAGACGGTGCTTTGGCTCCAGGTCGGGGACGAGACGGGGCAGTACCTGTTCGGCGGGGAGGTCTTTGACGGGATCGCCCGGCTGGTCGGGAAAAATACCCTCCCCGACGCCGTGAGCCTCGAGGGGGAGTACCTGCCGCTCGATTCGCCGGATCCCGGCTCGCAGGACCTCTATCCGCGGGAGCTGCTTCAGCTCGGCGGGGTCCTGCTGGTCCGCTATGAGGACGCGGACGGCAAGGCGCTTTTCGAGGCGTTCGACACCTCGAGCGGGGAGGCGCTTTACGACTTTTCGCCGGAAGCCGGGGTCGACCGGATGGAAAGGACCTCCTACAACGGCTGGGACTACCGTCTCGTTCAGGATAACGGCGTCGTCTCCTACCGCTCCGCCTCCGATCCGGAAAAATCGGAGGAGCACCGCCTCCCGCTCGAGCTGTGGCGGCGGATGTCCGGGGAGCGGCCGGGCGGCTACGATCTCGACCCGGCGTCCGGGGCCGCCGTCTGCGCCGACGGCGAGGGGGTGTGGCTCGCCGGACCCGGCGGCACGGTGCGGCGGGCGCTTTCCTCCGACAGCCTCGCCGAGGCGCTGGGGGACCGCTATCCCGCCAACACGCCGGAGGATTTCCCGCAGCCGCGCTATACGGAGCCGCGCCTGCACGGGGGCGGAAGGCTGCTGACCGCGGTCGCGTCGATCCCGGGCGCGCAGTCGGATTACGCCGCGCTGGCGGTCTGCGACCTGGTCGCGGGGACGGTCGGCTATTACCGGAATTTCGGCGCGATGCGTTCGGGGACGGCCTATCCGGACGATATGACCGTCGTGATGCGCTCCGACACGGTCGACACGGTGCTCGACCTCTCTACGGGCGAGACGCGGGAAAGCCCGGTCATGCTCGACCGCGGGGTGCGGGAGCTCTTCACCGCGGACTATGAAAATTACCTCTCTGTGCGGACTTCCCGCGCGGACGACGGGCAGAATCTCGTGGAACTCACCGCCTACGGGGAGGACAAGCCCCTCTTCACCGCGTCGGGCGGGCAGTTCTACGTGGCGGGCGTCACGCCCGATTACGCGCTCTGCCGCTACCGGGACGGACAGCAGGCGGGGACCCTGCTGCTCCGGTGGAACCGCGCGGGCGCGCTGACGCTCCACTCCCTGCTCGCGGGCGAGACGGAGCGCGCGGGCGCGACCCCGATCGACGCCTACGGGACGGGGGAGTCGGTGGCCGTGCTGGCCCGCGCGGCGGACGGGAGCTGGTTTGTCGAATCGTTCGACGCGAAGACGGGCCGCAGCTTCGGGGACGGCGTCCGGCTCGACCGGGAGACCCGCCCCGTCGCGCTCGCGCCCGTCTATGACCGGGCGGGGTACGACTACCGGCTGCTCACCTCCGAGTCGGTGCTCTACGGCAAGTTCGGGCAGCGGCTCCCCGTGGAGGAATACGCCCTGCCCGACCGCATCGCAACCGCTCTGCTCCCGGACGACGGTTCCTTCGACCTCTCGGGGGAGACGATCGCCTACGCGGCGGACGACGGCATCTGGACCGCCCGCGCCGACGGCACGGGGGAACAGCTCCGGCTCCCCAACCGGGAGATCGGCCGGCGGACGGACAACATCCCCGCGCGCTACGCCTTCCCCCGCCTGATGGGCGGCGGGCGCTTCCTCGTCGGGATGCAGGCGGTCCTGGGCGGCGAGACCTTCTACTGCGGGTTCACCGTCCTGGACCTTGTCACCGGGGAAAAGACGGAGGTCTTCGACCCGGACGGCTATTTCCCGGGCGGCGTCCTCTATCCGAACGACTATACCGTCGGGCTGCGGCAGGGGGAGACGGTCGACTATTACTCCCTGCCCGACCTGCGGCGCACGGCCGGACCGGGCGAGCCCTATCCAAGCGAAGCCTACCGGTTCGCATAGCTTGCATTTACCCCCCATTTCATGTAAAATGGGGGGTAGCTTTTTGAGAGGATGTTTCAAATCATGAATGTGAGAAAGGCGCTCGAACGGGTGCTTTTGCAGGTACAGAAGCCCGCGCGCTACACCGGCGGCGAGCTCGGCAGCATTGTGAAGGATCCGGCGAAGGTGGACGTGCGGTTCGCCTTCTGCTTCCCCGACCTCTATGAGGTGGGAATGTCCCACCTCGGCATGAAGATTCTCTACTCGCTGATGAACGAGCGGGAGGATGTCTGGTGCGAGCGGGTGTTCGCGCCGGGCGATGACCTGGAGCGGCTGATGCGGGAGCACCGGATCCCCCTCTTCGGGCTCGAGAGCCTCGACGCCGTCACCGATTTCGACTTCATCGGCTTCACGCTGCAATACGAACTGAGCTTCACCGCCATCCTCAACATGCTCGACCTCGCGGGGCTGCCGGTGCGCTCCAAGGACCGCCCCGGCCTTTCGCCGCTCGTCGTGGCGGGAGGTCCCTGCGCCTGCAACCCCGAGCCGATCTCGGCGTTCATCGACCTGTTCATCCTCGGCGAGGGGGAGGAGGTCAACCTCGAGTTGATCGACCTCTACAAGATCGCCAAGCGGGAGGGCTGGGACAAGCAAACCTTCCTGCGCCGCGCCGCGCGGATCGGGGGCATCTACGTCCCCTCCCTCTATGACGTCAGCTACCGGGAGGACGGCACGATCGAAGCCGTCACTCCGAGGGAGGGCGCGCCCGCCCGGGTCCTGAAGCGGATCGTCTGGGATTTCGACGGCGTCTACTACCCGAAGGATTTCGTCGTGCCCTTCACCGAGACGGTGCACGACCGCGCGATGGTCGAGGTGCTGCGCGGGTGCATCCGCGGGTGCCGGTTCTGCCAGGCGGGGTTCCTCTACCGCCCGCTGCGCGAAAAGCGCCACGCCACCCTCGACCGGCAGGCGCACGACCTCTGCGACCACACCGGCTACGACGAGGTGTCGCTCACGAGCCTTTCGACGAGCGACTATTCCGAGCTCGAGCCGCTCCTGAACGACATGCTCTCCTGGACCGAGCGGGACGCGGTCAACATCGCGCTGCCG
Organism: Anaerotruncus sp. DFI.9.16; assembly: GCF_024461615.1. Classification (NCBI taxonomy): domain Bacteria; kingdom Bacillati; phylum Bacillota; class Clostridia; order Eubacteriales; family Oscillospiraceae; genus Anaerotruncus; species Anaerotruncus sp. DFI.9.16. Next base: position 60,389 of record NZ_JANFZX010000012.1, on the reverse strand, counting down.
TCGCTGCGGGTGGACAACTTCTCCAAGGAGCTGGTCGAGCGGATCGCGGCGGTGCGCAAATCCTCCCTCACCTTCGCGCCCGAGGCGGGGACCCAGCGGCTGCGGGACGTCATCAACAAGAATGTCTCCGAGGAGGAGGTGCTGCGCACCTGCCGCACCGCCTTCGAGGGAGGCTACAGCAATGTGAAGCTCTACTTCATGATGGGCCTTCCCACCGAGACGGACGAGGACGTGGCGGGCATCATCCGCCTCGCGCAGAAGGTGGTCGACATGTTCTACCGCCTGCCCGACCGCCCCAAGGGGCGGGGGGTCAGCGTGACCGTCTCGGTCGCCTGCTTCGTGCCCAAGCCGTTCACCCCCTTCGAGTTCGAGCCGCAGGACACGCGGGAGGAGCTGCGGCGCAAGCAGCGCATCCTGCTCGACACGGTAAAGAGCAAGAAGATCACCGTCAAATACCACGACAGCCCGACGAGCTTTCTGGAAGCGGCGCTCGCGCGCGGCGACCGGCGGCTGTGCCCCGTCGTCGAATACGCGTGGCGGCTGGGCTCGAAGCTCGACGGCTGGAACGACTTCTTTTCGATGGAGCGGTGGGAGGACGCCGCCGAGGTGTGCGGCGTGGACTTCTCCTTCTACGCGAACCGCCGGAGGAGCTACGGCGAGGTCATGCCGTGGGACCATCTCGACTACGGGGTGACGAAGGCGTACCTCATCCGCGAGCACGAGCGCGCGCTCGCCACGCAGGTGACGCCCCACTGCCGCCTCAACTGCTCCGGCTGCGGCGCGAACAAGCTGGTGGGAGGTGCCTGCTTTGGAAAATGAGCTCTTCAAAATGACCGTCCGGGTCTTTTACCGGAAGCTCGGGCGGATCAAATACATCTCCCACCTCGACATGGTGCGCTGCATCTCCCGCGCGCTCAAGCGCTCGGGGCTGCCGGTGTGGCACACCCTCGGCTTCCACCCGCACGTCTACCTGACCTTCGCGCTGCCGCTCGCGCTCGGCTATGAGAGCACCTGCGAGTCGATGGATTTCCGCCTCACCGGGGAGCTACCGATGGAGGAGGTGGTGGAGCGCCTCAACGCCGTGCTGCCCGAGGGGGTCCGCTGCTACCGCGCGGCTCCGGCCGGACAGAAGCCGGAGGCGATCGCGTGGGCGGATTATGAGATCACCCAGGAGTTCGACGGGATGACGGCGGAGGCCGCCGCGGAAAAATTCGCGGCGTGGCGGAACCGGGAGACGGTCCCCGTCGTCAAGAAGGGCAAAAAGGGGGAGCGCGTGATCGACGCGAAGCCGCACTTTTCGGTGCGGGAGGAGCGCGCGGCGGGCGACACCCTCGTTTTTACGATGCGCGCCGCCGCCGGCAACACGCTCAACCTCAACCCCACCCTGCTGCTCGACGCGTTCGCGGCGGAGGAGGGGGTGCGCGCGGACTGGATGCGGGTGGTGCGCACCGCGGTTCTGGACCAGGATGGAAACCCATTTGAATAGGAGGCATGCAGGATGATTACAAGAAAACGGGAGCTTCCCGAGACGGTCAAGACGCAGATGCGCGGCGGCGACGGGGAGGTGCGCATGAAGGAGCTTTTGCAGCCCGGGCAGTTCTGCGGGCACGGCAGGCTCTTCAATCACATGGTCCTCGCGCCCGGCTGCTCGATCGGCTACCACGAGCACCAGGGCGAGAGCGAGACCTTTTACATCCTCGCGGGCGAAGCGCGCTACAATGACAACGGCACCGAGGTCACGCTCTCCCCGGGAGACTGCGCGCACACCGCGTCGGGCCAGGGGCACAGCATCGCCAACGCGGGGGAGACGCCGCTCGAGTTCATCGCGCTCATCGTAAATTCGTAAAAAACAGGAAGAAAATACTTGCATTTTGGATTCCCGTGTGGTATCCTATATAAGCATGTAATGAACGTTGTGATCCTGCAACGGGATTTCAGGCCCAATCCAGCCGGATTGAACATGAAACCGGACAGTCCTCTGCCATCGATTTTGGGCATGAATGTCTGCAAAAAATAAGGAGGAAGCAGTAATGGACGCTTTGAAGCAGATCGTCACCGATTGCACGAAAGCAGAGCTGCCCAAGATCGAGATCGGCGATACCGTCAAGGTACACGTTTGGATCAAAGAGGGCGAGAAGAAGAGGGTTCAGGTTTTTGAGGGAACGGTCATCGCCAAGAAACACGGCGGCATCTCCGAGACCTTCACCGTCCGCCGCGTGGCCCACGGCTGCGGCGTCGAGAGGGTTTTCCCCATCCATTCCCCCAACATTGACAAGGTGGAGCTGGTCAGGAACGGACGCGTCCGCCGCAGCAAGCTCTACTACCTGCGTGACCGTGTCGGCAAGGCCGCCAAGGTCAAGGACACCATTCGATAAGAACGCTTTTGAAAGGGACGTGAAAACGTCCCTTTCTGTTTTGTCCGGACATGCGCCGGACAAAACTCCCCTTGAAAAAGGGGGCGCACACGAGGGGGATGAGGGAGCAAGGCCGCGGGCCGCGGCGATCCGGTTCCCCCTCGTGCAGCCTGCGGGCGGCCCCGCAGGCTGGGGACGTGAAAACGTCCCTTTTCTTTTTTCGCTTCTTCGGCCGCGCCCCGGCCGGCGCCGTCCGCCTTGAATCGCGGGACGGGGTGTGTTATACTGAAAATCTATCAATGGAAAGGTCCGGGCTTCCGGAAGGATGGGCGTATGTTGGAACAGCAGTACAAGACCCGACAGGACGCGCGGCGGGAACACGACTTCCGCTACGACATCAAGAACTCCCTGAACACCAGGGAACGGCGCCGCGGCGCGGTGGCCGAGGTGTACGAATGGGTGGAGTCGTGCGTGATCGCGGTGGGGGTCATCCTGCTGATCTTTGCGTTCGCGGCGCGCACCGCGACGGTGTCCGGCCCCTCGATGCTGCCCACCCTGCGCGACGGCGACCGCCTGCTGCTGGTGCAGGCGGGCTACCACGACCCCCAATACGGCGACGTGGTCGTCATCGACCGCAGCCAGAAGGGGGAGCCGCCGATCATCAAGCGGGTGATCGGCCGCGCGGGGGACGAGATCGACATCGACTTTGAAACCGGGCAGGTCCGCCGCAACGGGCAGACGCTGGACGAGCCCTACTTAAACGAACCGACCCTCACCCGGCGGGACGTGGAGTTCCCGGTGACGGTGCCCGAGGGGAGCGTCTTCGTGATGGGGGACAACCGCAACCACTCGGCCGACAGCCGCACGCGGGAGATCGGCATGATCGACCTGCGGCGGGTGATGGGCAAGGCGGTCTACCGCTTCCTGCCGGCGGGCAGGGCGGGGGAGATCGACTGACGACAGAATGACTGGAATGGAGAGGATGCAGATGGACGCTGCGGAATACAGGGACAATCAGCCGGAGGCGAAAAGCGCGGTGGGCGAGGCGTACGAGTGGGTGGAATCGTTTTTGGTGCCGCTGCTCGCCTTCCTGCTCATCTTCACCTTTTTCGCGCGGCTCGCGACGGTCAACGGCATTTCGATGCTGCCGACCCTCCACAACGGCGAGCGGCTGATCCTCCAGCAGGCGGGCTACGCGCCGGAATACGGCGACGTGGTCGTCGTCGACCGCTCGATCACCGACGAAGACGCGATCGTCAAGCGGGTGATCGGCAAGGAGGGCGACGTCATTTACATCGATTTTGAGACGGGCGAGGTGTGGCGCAACGACACCCTGCTCGACGAGCCCTACATCAACGAACCCACGATGCTCCAGTACGACATCTCCTTCCCGGTGAAGGTGCCGGCGGGATGCGTCTTCGTGATGGGGGACAACCGCAACCATTCGCTCGACAGCCGGTCGAGCGACATCGGCATGGTCGACGTCCGCCACATCATGGGCAAGGCGGCCTTCCGCTTCTTCCCATTCAACAAGTTCGGAGGGATTTCATGAGTACCCAGCAGCCCGGCGTCCCGGCGGCCGAGGTCCCGTCGATCCAGTGGTTCCCGGGGCACATGGCCAAAACCCGGCGGCTGATGAGCGAGAGCCTGAAGCTCGTCGACATCGTCGTCGAGCTGACCGACGCGCGGATTCCCGCGTCGAGCCGCAATCCGGAGATCGACAGGCTCGTGGGGCAGAAGCCCCGCGTAATCCTGCTCAATAAATGCGATTCCGCCGACGACGGGGCGACCCGCCGCTGGGTGGATTACTATGCCCAAAAGGGCGTCCCCGCCATCGCGACCGACTGCCGCAGCGGCAAGGGGCTGGGGGCGTTTCTGCCGCTCGTGAAGAGCGCGCTCTCGGCGCAGCTCGCGCGCCGGGCGGAGAAGGGGATGGGCGGCCAGCCGATCCGCATGATGATCGTCGGCATCCCCAATGTCGGCAAGTCCTCCCTCATCAACCGCCTCGCGGGCGCGAAGCGCGCGAAGGTGGAGGACCGCCCGGGCGTGACGCGCGGGCGGCAGTGGGTGTCGCTCGCAGGCGGAATCGACCTGCTGGACATGCCGGGGGTGCTCTGGCCCAAGTTCGAGGATCCCGCCGTCGGGGAGCGGCTCGCCTTCACGGGCGCGGTCAAGGACGACGTGTTCGACGCCGAGCTGCTCGCGATGCGGCTGCTCTGGCTTTTAAACGCCGAATACCCGGCGCAGCTCGCCGCGCGCTATCACCTGAAGGAGGGGGAGACGGACGGGCTCGACGCCTACGGGCTGCTCTGCCTCGTGGGGAAAAAGCGCGGGATGCTCATTCCGGGCGGCGAGGTCAACACCGAACGGGCGGCGATCACCGTGCTGGACGAATTCCGCAGCGGAAAGCTCGGCAGGCTGACGCTGGAACTGCCGCCGGAGGACTGACATGGACCTGTACCAGTATGAGCTGATCGCCTATGACCAGGGGTTTTCCGCCGTCTGCGGCATCGACGAGGCGGGGCGCGGGCCGCTCGCGGGGGACGTGTACGCGGCGGCGGTCATTCTGCCGCGCGGCGTCGAGATCGCGGGGGTCAACGACTCGAAGAAGCTCACGGAAAAAAAACGCGAGGCGCTCTTTGACGAGATCACCGCGCGGGCCGCGGCCTATAGCATCGCGGCCGCGTCGGTCGCGGAGATCGATGAAATGAACATCCTGCGGGCGGCGATGCTCGCGATGCGCCGCGCGGCGGAAGGGCTTTCGGTGAAGCCCGACCTCGCGCTTGTCGACGGCAACTGCGACCCGGGGCTCGGCTTTGCCACCCAGACGATCATCGGCGGGGACGGCAGGAGCGCGTCGATCGCGGCGGCGTCGATTTTGGCGAAGGTCGCGCGGGACCGCTATATGAAGGAGCTCGACCAAAAGTACCCCGAATACCGGTTCGCGCAGCACAAGGGCTATGGCACCAGGCTCCACTACGAGATGCTGGAACGGTACGGCCCCTCGCCGGTACACCGCCGCACCTTCCTCAAAAAGCTCTTCAAATGACGGCGACGACGCGGCAGCGCGGGACGCTGGGGGAGGAGTTCGCCGCGAAGAAGCTCGCGGAGGCGGGGTACGAAATCCTCGCGCGCAACTGGCGCAGCGGGCGCCATGAGATCGACCTCATCCTGCAAAAGGATGGGGTCATCGCCTTCGTCGAGGTCAAGACCCGCGCGCAAAGCGCGCTGGCCGCCCCGGCCGCGAGCGTCACAAGGGCGCAGCGCAGGCGGATCGCGCTGGCCGCCGTGGCATATCTGCGGGAGCGCGGCATATACAATACAGGGGCGGTCCAGCCGCGTTTCGACCTCTTCGAGGTCGTGACCGAGCGGCCCGGCTCGAATGTGGTGACCCGCTGGGCCCACCTGGCGGGCGCGTACGATACGGGGGATCTGGATGTATTTATTTGACCTGCACTGCGACACCGTCACCCGCCTGCACGACGGCGAACGCCTCGCGCCGGGCGACCGGAGCCTGCGGCAAAACGGCGCGCACCTCGCGCTCGGCCGGATGGCCTGCTACGACTGGTGCCAGTGCTTCGCGATCTTCATGCCGGACGAATACCGCGGCGAGGCCGCGGTCGATTATTTTGAGAGCTGTTACCGGTTCTTCACCGGGCAGCTCGCGGAGAACGCCGACCTCGCCGCGCAGGCGTTCACGGCGGCGGACATCCGGGAGATCATTTCCGGGGGAAGGTGCGCGGCGCTGCTCACGGTGGAGGGCGGCTCGGCGCTCGCCGGGGACCTCGGGCGGATCGCGCGGCTGCGAGAATGCGGCGTGCGCGTCCTGACCCTCACCTGGAACGGCAAAAACGAGCTGGGCAGCGGCATGGCCTGCGACGAGGGGCTCACCCCCCTCGGGCGGGAGGCGCTCCCGCTGCTCGAGGAGGCGGGGATCGTCGTCGACGTCTCCCACCTGAGCGACAGCGGCTTCTGGGAGGTGCAGAAACGCGCGAGGCGCCCGTTTATCGCGACCCATTCGGATTCCCGCGCGGTCTGCGGGCATGGGCGCAACCTCACCGACGACCAGTTCCGGGCGGTCGCGGCGGCGGGCGGCGTCGTGGGACTCAACTTCTCCACCCACTTCCTCGCGGCGGACGACCCCGACCCCTCCTACGCGGCGCTCTCGGCGCACCTGGGCCACTTCCTCGCGCTCGGCGGGGAGGACGCCGTGGCGCTCGGCTCCGACTACGACGGCACCGACGTGCCCTCCTGGCTGGAGCCGGCCGAGAGGATCGGCGGGCTCTACGGCCGGGTGAAGGCGGAGTATGGCGAAAAGCTGGCCCATAAGCTCTTTTTTCAAAACGCGATGGCATTTTTCGAGCGGTACGACGCGCGGGGAGAACCCCCCTGCGGGATGTAAGCGGGGCTGTTTTCCGGGGCTTCCCCGGGGAACCGGCCCGGCAAAAAGGAGGCGATCGCAATCGCGGTCTACACAATCGGCGACCTGCACCTCTCGCTGACGAGCGGGCACCCGATGGACGTGTTCCCCGGGTGGGAAAACTACGTCGCGCGCATCGAGCGGGCGTGGCGCGCGAAGGTCGTGGAGGGGGACACCGTGGTGCTGCCCGGCGACACCTCGTGGGGGATGTCGCTCGAGGGGGCGCTCGCGGATTTCCAGTTTCTCGAGGCGCTGCCCGGGCGCAAGATCCTGCTCAAGGGCAACCATGACTACTGGTGGAGCACCCGCTCCAAGGTGCACGCCTTTTTTTCGGCGCACGGATTAAACACGCTGGAAATCCTCCATAATAACTGCGTTACGGCCGACGGGATCGCCGTCTGCGGCTCGCGGGGGTGGCTCTTCGAGACGGGGGAGGCGTTCGACGACAAGATCATCAACCGGGAGTGCATCCGGCTGGAGCTTTCGATCGCGGAGGCGGAAAAGACCGGGCTGGAGCCGGTCGTTTTTCTGCACTACCCGCCCGTCTACGGCGAGAGCGTCTCGCCGCAGATCCTCGATGTGCTCAAAAAGCACGGCGTCCGCCGCTGCTACTACGGTCACATCCACGCCGAGGGGTGCCGCTGGGCGATCGACGGGAGCTACGAGGGCATCCGCTTTCGGCTGGTGAGCGGCGACTACCTGAAATTCGACCCGGTGCTGGTGGAAACCGGCCGGGAAGGGTGAAAAAACGCGGGAAATTCACAAATTATCTATTGGCAAGTCCCGTCCGATTTGATATAATACCAAGATAGTGGGTTTATAGCGCCCGAATCGTTCCTCCAGGAAAAGCGGAAGATGCAGGGGAACGGAACATTTTTCAGGAGGAAGTAGAATGGCAGTAACAGAAATGAAGACCAACGAGGACAAAAAGGTAGAGCTCACCATCACCGTCGACGCTGAGACGTTTGGCAAGGCGGTCGACGAGGTGTTCAAAAAGAACGTCAAGCGGATGACCGTTCCCGGCTTCCGCCGCGGCAAGGCCCCCCGCAGGATGATCGAAAAGCTGTACGGCGAGGGTGTCTTCTATGAGGAGGCCGTCAACAACACCTACCCCGCGGCCTACGACGCCGCCGTCGAGGAAAAGGGCATCGAGCCGGTCGACCGCGCCGATATCGAGGTGCTCGACGTCTCGAAGGACGGCTACTCCTTCAAGGCGACCGTCACCGTCAAGCCGGAGGTCTCCATCGAGGGCTACAAGGGCATCGAGGTGGAGAAGAAGGTCGTCGAGGCGACCGACGCCGAGGTCGACGCCGAGCTCTCCCGCATGCAGGAGCAGGGCGGCCGCGTGATCGCCGTGGAGGGCCGTGCCGCCATGAACGGCGACACCGCCGTGATCGATTTCGAGGGCTTTGTCGACGGCGAGGCGTTCGAGGGCGGCAAGGGCGAGAAATACCCGCTCGAGCTGGGCTCCAACAGCTTCATCCCCGGCTTCGAGGAGCAGATTGTCGGCCACAGCGTCGGCGAGTCGTTCGAGGTGAACGTGAGCTTCCCGGAGAACTACCACGCCGAGGAGCTCAAGGGCAAGCCCGCGGTCTTCAAGTGCACGCTGCACGAGCTCAAGATGAAGGAGCTGCCGCTGCTGGACGACGAGTTCGCCAAGGACGTCAGCGAGTTCGACACGCTCGACGAGCTGAAGGCCGACCTCAAGAAGAAGGCGCAGGAGCGCCACGACAGCCAGGCTGAAACCGAGATGGAAAACAAGCTGATGGATACCGTCTGCGAAAAGCTCGTGGCCGACATCCCCCAGTGCATGTATGACAGCCGCATCGACGAGATGGTGCGCGACTTCGAGTACCGTCTGCAGTCGCAGGGGCTCAACCTGCCGACCTATTTGCAGTACGCGGGCACCGATATGGACGGCTTCCGCAAGGGCTTTGTCCCGCAGGCCGAATCGCAGGTCAAAACCCGCCTGGCGCTCGAAAAGATCGTCGAGCTCGAGAAGATCGAGCCGACCGCCGAGGAGATCGCCGCCGAGTATGACAAGCTCGCGAAGAATTACAGCATGGAGGCCGACAAGCTCAGGAACATCGTTCCGGAGAAGGAGATCGCCCAGAACCTCGCGATGGGCAAGGCGCTCGACCTCGTGCGCGACAGCGCCGTCGTGAAGGAGATCAAGGAGGAGCCCGCCAAGGAGGAGAAGCCGAAGAAGGCCTCCAAGCCGCGCGCCAAGAAGGCGAAGGCGGAGGAAGCCCCGGCGGCGGAGCCCGCGGACGGGTCGGCCGAATAAGACTGCCTACATACCGGCACGGCGGCCAGCCGCCGCGCCGGTAAAACTTTTGGAGCATAGAGGATTGGTTTGCGGCAGAACGAATCCGACAGGAGGTAATTTCACAATGAGCCTAACAATGGGAAGCGCGGCCATGAGCCTGGTGCCGATGGTCATCGAGCAGACGAACCGGGGCGAGCGCAGCTACGACATCTTTTCACGGCTGCTCAACGACCGCATCGTCATGCTGTGCGAGGAGGTCAACGACACCTCCGCCAGCCTGGTGATCGCGCAGATGCTCTACCTCGAGGGGCAGGACCCCGACAAGGACATCCACCTCTACATCAACAGCCCGGGCGGCTCGGTCACGGCGGGCATGGCGATCTACGACACGATGAACTATATCAAGTGCGACGTCTCAACCATCTGCATGGGGCTCGGCGCGTCGATGGGCGCGTTTCTGCTCTCGTCGGGCGCCAAGGGCAAGCGGATCGCGCTGCCCAACGCCGAGATCATGATCCACCAGCCGTCGGGCGGCGCGCAGGGCCAGGCCACCGACATGAAGATCCACACCGACTGGATCATCCGCACCCGCGAGAAGCTCAACCGCCTGCTCTCCGAGCAGACCGGCCAGCCGCTCGAGATCATCGAGCGGGACACCGAGCGGGACAACTTCATGACCGCGCAGCAGGCCCTCGACTACGGCCTGGTCGATAAGATCCTCAGCCACCACGAATAACATTTTCCCAAAAGCGCAGCGCCCAACGGCGCCGCGCTTTGCGTATCCAGATTTTCAGGAGGTATCCCATGGCGAAGAACGACGAGAGGGAACTGCGCTGTTCCTTCTGCGGCAAGATGCAGAACCAGGTTCAGCGGCTGATCGCGGGGCCGGGGGTGTGCATCTGCAACGAGTGTGTGGAGCTCTGCCAGAGCGTGCTCGACGACGACATGCCCGCGCAGCGGCCCCGCCAGAGCCGTCCCGAGCAGCAGATCACCGTGCTCAAGCCGCGTGAGATCAAGGAGCGGCTGGACGAATACGTGATCGGGCAGGACCGCGCGAAGATCGCGCTGTCCGTGGCGGTCTACAACCACTACAAACGCATCTATTTCGGCGACACGAGCGAGGTGGAGCTCGGCAAGACCAACATCCTCATGCTCGGCCCCACCGGCGTGGGCAAGACGCTGCTCGCCCAGACCCTCGCCAAGATGCTCAACGTCCCCTTCGCCATCGCGGACGCCACGACGCTGACCGAGGCGGGCTATGTGGGCGAGGATGTGGAAAACATCCTGCTGCGCCTTTTGCAGGCGGCGGACTACGACGTCGAGCGCGCGCAGAAAGGCATCATCTATATCGACGAGATCGACAAGATCTCCCGCAAGAGCGAGAACCCCTCGATCACCCGCGACGTGTCGGGCGAGGGGGTCCAGCAGGCGCTGCTCAAGATTCTGGAGGGCACCGTCGCCAACGTCCCGCCGCAGGGCGGGCGCAAGCATCCCCAGCAGGAATTCATCCAGATCGACACCAAGGATATCCTCTTCATCTGCGGCGGCGCGTTCGAGGGGATCGAAAAGATCATCGAGCGCCGCACCGATAAATCTTCGATCGGCTTCGGGTCGACGATCAAGGACTCCAGGCAGAAGGACCAGCTCGTGCAGCAGGTCATCCCGCAGGACCTTGTCCGTTTCGGGCTCATCCCCGAGCTGGTCGGGCGCACGCCGGTGCTCACTGTGCTGGAGCCGCTCGACCGGGAGGCGCTCGTCAAAATCCTGACCGAGCCGAAGAATTCGATGGTGCGCCAGTACCAGCAGCTCTTCTCGCTCGACAACATCGAGCTCTCCTTCGACCAGGAGGCGCTCGAGGCGATCGCCGACAAGGCGATCGAGCGCAAGACGGGCGCGCGCGGGCTGCGCGCGATCATCGAGGACGTGCTCGGGAACCTCATGTACGAGGCGCCCTCCGACTGCACGGTCGCGGGCATCCGGATCACCGGCGCCTGCGCCAAGGGGGAGGGGGAGCCGGAGTACACCCGGGATCCCGCCCGCAGGCCTTCCCGCCTGCAAATTTCCACCGCCCGCCGCGTGACGCCGCGGGCCCGGCGGGACAGCGCGTCCTGATTCGGTGTAAGACGCATGGAAGAGGCCGCCGCAGAGTTTCTGCGGCGGCCGTTTCGCGTCTTTCGGCGGCGGACCCGGCGCGGCCAGAGACGGCAAAAAGCGTGGGCAGAGCCTCGTACCGAAAGGCGGAGGCCGGCCCGATGGAGCTTTGGGGGTTTCCAAAGGGCGTTTTAGCGTGGACAGAGACGGCGAAAAGCGCGGGCAGAGCCTCGTACTGGAAGGCGGCGGCCGGCCCGATGAAGCTTTGGGGGTTTCCAAAGGGGACTTTCCCGAAAGTCCCCTTTGGCTGGTAATGCTCCCCGGTTTACATCGGGGGGAAAGCATGATATAATAATAGCTCAAACCGGCAAGGTTTTTTGAGATAGAAGCATTTTACCGGAGAATGGAGGCCGCGATATGAGCGAGCTTAACAATAAAAAAATTCTGCCCGCGGAGAAGAAGTCCCCGCAGGTGCCCGAACCGAAGGAACCGGTGCGCATGCCCATGCTGGTGCTGCGCGGGCTGGTGCTCTTCCCGCAGATGGTGCTGCATTTCGACGTGGGCCGGGAAAAGTCCATCCTCGCGCTCAACCGCGTGATGAGCGGCGACCGCAAAATCTTCCTCGTCGCGCAGAAGAACATCCGCGACGACGAGCCGAAGGCGGACGGGCTCTATAAAATCGGCGTGGTGGCGCAGGTTAAGCAGATCATCAAATCCCAGGGGGGCACCTGGCGGGTGCTCGTCGAGGGGATGTACCGCGCGAAGACGATCGAGGTGCTCTCCGAGTCGCCCTTCTTCGAGGGGATGATCGCGGAGTTTCCGCTGCGCATCACCCGCAGCGTCAAGTCCGCGATGTGCGACGCGCTCATGCGCACCGTCAAGGACCTGTTCGAGGAATACTGCTACCTCACGCCGCGCATGCCCAAGGAGCTGATCGTCAGCGCGCTTGTGAGCGAGGACCCGGTGCACCTGGCGGAGTACATAGCGGGCAACATGCAGATGGAGGTCGAGGACAAGCAGACGATCCTCTCCCAGAGCGACCCGCTCAAACGGCTGGAGATCCTGGCGCGCCTGCTCGAGGAGGAAAACGACATCCTCTCGCTCGAGGCGGACATCCAGGAGAAGGTCAAGGGCCAGATCGACAAGAATCAGCGCGAATACTACCTGCGCGAGCAGATGAAGGCGATCTCGGGCGAGCTGGGCGAGGACGACGACCAGGAGGAGATCCAGGAGTACTACGACAAGATCGCCAAGATCAAGTTCGACGCGGAGACCGCCGAAAAGCTGGGCAAGGAGGTCGACCGGCTGTCCAAGCTGCCGGGCAACTCCAACGAGGCGGGGGTCATCCGCGGCTATCTCGACACGGTGCTCGAGTTGCCGTGGGGCAAAAGGACCGCCGACAAGATCGACGTCAAGAAGGCGAAGGCGCTGCTCGACCGGGAGCACTACGGGCTCCGGAAGGTCAAGGAGCGCATCCTCGAGCTGCTCTCGGTGCGCAAGCTCGCGCCGGAGATCAAGGGGCAGATCATCTGCCTCGTCGGCCCTCCGGGCGTCGGCAAGACGTCGATCGCCCGCTCGATCGCCAAGTCGATGGGGCGCAAATACGTGCGGATCTCGCTGGGCGGCGTGCGGGACGAGAGCGACATTCGCGGCCACCGCAAAACCTATATCGGCGCGATGCCCGGCCGCATCATCAACGCGATGAAGCTGGCGGGCAGCCAGAATCCGCTCATGCTGCTTGACGAGGTGGATAAGCTCGGCAACGACTACCGCGGCGACCCGTCGGCGGCGCTTCTCGAGGTGCTCGATTCGGAGCAGAACCACGCCTTCCGCGACCACTTCATCGAGGTGCCGTTCGATCTTTCCGACGTGCTCTTCATCGCGACGGCCAACACCCTCGACACAATCCCCGGGCCGCTGCGCGACCGCATGGAGATCATCGAGCTTTCCAGCTACACCCGCGAGGAGAAGTTCCACATCGCGAAAAACCATCTCTGCCCGAAGCAGCTCAAGCGCCACGGTCTGACCGCCTCCAAGGCGAAGATCACCGACGACGCGGTCTACGCGCTCATCGACAACTACACCCGCGAGGCGGGCGTGCGCCAGCTTGAGCGGGAGATCGCTTCGCTGCTGCGGAAATCCGCCAAGCAGATCGTTTCGGGCGACGCGAAAAAGGTCGTCATCGACAACGCGAACATCACCGATTTCCTCGGCCCCCGCAGGTTCAAGCCCGAGCTCATCCAGTCGTTCGACGAGGTGGGCATGGTCAACGGCCTGGCGTGGACGAGCGTGGGCGGCGAGATGCTTCAGGTGGAGGTCGCCGTCATGGACGGCGCGGGCAAGCTGGAACTGACCGGCTCGCTCGGCGACGTGATGAAGGAATCCGCGCACGCCGCGGTCAGCTATATCCGCGCCCACTGGGAACAGTACGGCGTGGAGCACGACTTCTATAAGACGCGCGACATTCATATCCATGTTCCCGAGGGGGCGGTGCCCAAGGACGGGCCGTCCGCGGGCGTGACGATCTGCACCGCGCTCATCTCCGCGCTGTCGGGCACCCCGGTGCGTCGCGACGTGGCGATGACCGGCGAGATCACCCTGCGCGGCCGGGTGCTGCCGATCGGCGGGCTCAAGGAAAAGACGATGGCCGCCTATCGCGCGGGCATCAAGACGGTCGTCATCCCGGCCGAGAACGAGCCCGACCTGGCCGAGGTCGACGAGGTCGTGAAGGAGCATATCCGCTTCATCACCGCCGAACGGATCGACACGGTGCTCGAGACGGCGCTCGTCAGAAAGCCGCGCGCCAAGGCGAGCACCCCCGTGCTCGACGCGATCGCTTCCGAGGGCAAGGAGCCGCTTTCCAAGGCGAATTCCCCGATTCCACAATAAAACCACAGACCGAAAGGGGCGGGAGCCATGAATTACCACAACGTCCAGTTTGAAGCGAGTTACGGCACGTCGTCGCAGCTTCCGCCCTCCGACCTGCCCGAGATCGCCTTCGCGGGGCGCTCCAACGTGGGCAAGAGCTCGATGATCAACAAGCTCTTCAACCGCAAGGGGCTCGCGCGGGTGTCGGCGGTGCCGGGCAAGACGGCGACGATCAACTTTTTCCACGCGGACGGCGTCCGCTTCGCGGACCTGCCCGGCTACGGCTACGCGAAGGTCTCGAAGGGGGAGAAGCGCCGCTGGGCGGAGTTGATCGAGGGGTATTTCGCGCAGGACCGCGACCTGCGGGTCGTCTTCCAGCTCATCGACATGCGCCATCCGCCGACGGCGGACGACCTGACGATGATCGACTTTTTGATCGACCGGGAGCTGCCCTTCGTGGCCGTGCTGACCAAGGCGGATAAGCTCTCGAAGAAGCAGCGGGAGGAACGCCTCGCCGCGCTGGAACGCGAGCTGCCCTGCGCCGACCAGATCATCAAGATCCCCTTCTCCGCCGAGACGGGCGAGGGGGTCGACGCGGTAAAGGCGATCGTCGCGGAGATCGAGCGGGACTGCGCCGAGGAGGCGCGGGAGGAGGACGACCGCGCCTCGATGGACGCGCGCGAGGCCGAGAAGGACGCGGGCGGCTATGCCGACGACATGTAAAATCTGACGAAAGACGTGATCATATGTTTGTATCCGACTGCCTGGGGCTCAACGCCCTCGGACACCTGACGATCGGCGGGCGGGATACCGTCGAGCTGGCGCAGACCTACGGCACCCCCCTCTATGTCATGGACGAGGACGAGATCCGCCGCGCGTGCGAAAGCTACCGTGAGTCGATCAACCGCTACTACGGCGGCCGGGGGCTCGTGACCTACGCGAGCAAGGCGTTCTGCTGCAAGGCGGTCTGCCGGATCGTGGCGGAGGAGGGGCTGGGGCTCGACGTGGTGTCGGGGGGCGAGCTCTACACCGCCAAAAGCGTCGGCTTCCCGCCCGAGCGCATCTTTTTCCACGGCAACAACAAGACGGTGCAGGAGCTGATCGAGGCGCTCGAATACGGGGTGGGCACGATCGTCGTCGACAATTTTGACGAGCTCATGCTGCTCGACCAGCTCGCCGTCAGCCGGGGCAAGGTCGCGGAGATCCTCTTCCGCATCAAGCCGGGCATCGACGCGCACACCCACGACTTCGTGCGCACCGGCCAGATCGACAGCAAGTTCGGCCTCGCGCTCGAGACGGGCGAGGCGATGGAGGCGGTCCGGCAGGCCGTCGGCATGAAGGGGGTCCGCCTCAAGGGCGTCCACTGCCACATCGGCTCGCAGATCTTTGACATCGAGCCGTTCGAGCACGCCGCCGAGGTGATGCTCGGCTTCATGGCGGACGTGAAGTCGGAGACGGGCCGGGAGCTCGAGATCCTCGACCTGGGCGGCGGCTTCGGCATCAAATACCTGCCCGAGCACGACCCCGTCCAGTACGACCGCTATATGCAGCGGGTCGCGGGCGCGGTCGAGCGCACCTGCAAGGCGCGCGGGCTGCGCACCCCCTTCATTGTCATCGAGCCGGGCCGCTCGATCGTCGGCCCCGCGGGGCTGACTCTCTACACGGCGGGCGCGGTCAAGGAGATCCCCGGCGTGCGCACCTACCTGTCGGTGGACGGCGGCATGGGGGACAACCCGCGTTACATCCTCTATCAGGCGCCATACGAGGCGATGGTCGCCAACCGGGCCGCCGAGCCCAAGACCCGCACCGTCACCCTCGCGGGCCGGTGCTGTGAGTCGGGCGATCTGATCGGCGAGCACATGCAGATGCAGGAGGCGCGCGCGGGCGACATCATCGCCGTGCTGGCCACCGGCGCCTACAACTATGCGATGGCCTCCAACTACAACCGCATCCCCCGGCCGCCCGTGGTCATGCTGCGTGAGGGGCGGGCGCGCGTCGTCGTCCGTCGGGAGAGCTACGAGGACCTCGTGCGAAACGATGAGGACTGAGGGGGCGCGGAGATGAAAAAACAGGTGCGCGTCCGCCCGGGCAAGGGACAGTCGGCCGTCGGGGCCGTCGTCGGCGTGGTCTTTGTCCTGCTCGGTATTTTCATGGTGATTCCCGCCTTCGGGCCGTTCGGCATCTTCTGGACGCTGATCGCGGTCGTCATCACGGCGGTCAACCTGCTGAACGCCTTTTCCAAAAAGGGCGTGACAAGCTGCCGCATCGAGATCGACGAGGCGGACGCGCCGGAGGAGCCGATCGAGCGGCGGCTGGAACGCCTGCGGGGGCTCTATGAGCAGCGGCTGATCTCCGCGGAGGAATACCAAACAAAAAAGGCGGAGCTGCTGGAAAAGCTCTGAAAGCGGCCGGGCGGGGGTTTCCGCCCGGCTTTTCGCACCCTTTCCCGGGTTGCGGCGTCAGCGTGAAAAAAATGTAGCGCTTTCACGCATAAAAGTCTTTACTTTCGTAAACTAAAATGATAAAATGCAGACAGTGCAAATATCATTTGTGGAGGCGATCGTTTGAATACGAAACTCAAGGACATGAACGTCGACTATCTCTTTAAAGCCATCCTCTCCCTCGAAACGATGGACGAGTGTTATAATTTCTTCGACGACCTGTGCACCGTGCCCGAGCTCAAGGCGCTCTCCCAGCGCCTCGAGGTGGCCCGCATGCTCAGCGAGGGGCGCGTCTACAGCGACATCGTCGCCAAGACGGGCGCCTCCACCGCGACGATCAGCCGGGTGAACCGCTCCCTCAACTACGGCAGCGACGGCTACAAGGTGGTCTTCGAGCGGGTGAAGGACTGATGTCCTACCACGCCTTTGCCGCCTATTACGACCGGCTGATGGAGCAGGTCGACTACCGGCGGCGCGCGCAATATTTCGATTCTGTCATCAGGCAGCATCTCAGCGTGGCCGAAAAGCCCATCCTGCTCGATCTGGCGTGCGGGACGGGAAGCCTTTCGGTCGAGCTTTCCCGCCTCGGCTACGACGTGATCGGGGTGGACGGCAGCGCGGACATGCTGTCTGAAGCTGCGTCCAAGGGCGTGGGGGAAATTCTCTGGCTCTGCCAGGACTTTTCCTCCCTCGACCTCTACGGCACGGTGGACGCGGCGGTCTGCGCGCTCGACAGCCTCAACCACATCACCGACGAGGCGGCGCTCGAGGCCGCGATCGGGCGGGTGGCCCTCTTCACCGCGCCGGGCGGCGTCTTCGTCTTCGACGTGAACACCCCCTATAAGCACCGGGAAATCCTCGGGCAGAACACCTTCGTCTACGACCTCGGGGACCTCTACTGCGTATGGCAGAATGCCACCGACGACACCCTGCTCACCGAGATCACGCTCGACTTTTTCGTACGGGAGAAAACCCTCTACGCGCGGGAGGGGGAGAGCTTCTGCGAGCGCGGCTATTCGCACGATACGCTCGCCGGAATTCTCGACCGCGCCGGCTTCGAGCTGATCGCGGTCTATGAGGGGGACACCTTCGACCCGGTGGGGGAGACGACCCAGCGCGCCGTCTACGCGGCGCGCCGCAGGGGATAAGAAACGGAAAGGAACTTTCAGATATGGGAAAACTGATTCGCGCCATCGCGGGGGACGGCTCGCTCGTCTGCACCGCGGTGGACTCGACCGATATCGCCGCCGAGGCGGAGCGGGTCCACAGGACCTCCGCCACGGTGACGGCCGCGCTCGGGCGGCTGATGACCGCCGCATCGATCATGGGCAGCCAGCTCAAAAACGAGGGGGACAGCGTCACGGTGCGGCTGGCCGGCGGAGGGCCCGCCGGCTCGCTCATCGCGGTGTCCGACGCGCGGGGCAACCCGCGCGGCTACGTCGCCAACCCCGTCGTGGAAATTCCGCTCAACCGCTACGGCAAGCTGGACGTGGCGGGCGCGGTGGGCAAAAACGGCACCCTCACCGTCATCAAGGACGTGGGCCTGCCCGAGCCGTCGATCGGCTCGGTGCCGATCGTCTCGGGGGAGATTGCCGAGGACGTGACGAGCTACTACGCGGTCAGCGAGCAGACGCCGACCGTCTGCGCGCTCGGCGTGCTCGTGAACCCCGAGCTCACCGTGCGGGCGGCGGGCGGTTACCTCGTACAGCTGCTGCCGGGCGCGGGGGAGGACACGATCGCGCGGCTGGAGGAGAACATCAACGCGGTGAAGCCCGTCTCGACAATGATCGACGAGGGGATGGGACCCCGGGAGATCATCGAAACGGTGCTCGCGGGCTTTTCCCCCGAGATTCTGGACGAGCGGGAGGTCCGTTACCGCTGCACCTGTTCCAAGCAGCGGGTCGAGCGGGCGCTCCTCAGCATCGGCCGCGAGGACCTCGAAAAGCTTGCCGAGGAACAGGAGACCACCGAGGTGGCCTGCCACTTCTGCGATAAAAAGTACACCTTTACCCGCGCGGAGCTGGAAGCCCTGCTGCGGCGCTGAAAGGAGGCCGTCGGATGGGACTGCGGAAGATCGCCGCCCTGCTGGCGGCCTGTCTTTTTTTGGCGGGGTGCGCGCCGCAGGCCGCCCCCGCGGCGGCTTCGGCCGCGGAGCCATCCGCGTCCGCCCCGGCCGGGCGCGCCGCCTCCGCCGAACCGCCGGGATCAAAATCGGAACCCGGCCCGGAACCGGGCGGGACCTACCGGCTTGATCCGCCCCGCTTTCTCGAGCGGAAGGACTGGAAGCTCTGCCCGCTGGCGGAGGACTACCTCACGTTTGACGGGGAGGCGTTTGCCGCGAAATACCCCGCCGACGCGCTGTGGGAGCAGGGGGCGTCCGGCCGCCTGCTCTTCGACGGGCGTTCCACCGCCCCGGTGATCGCGGGCATCTCGGTCGGCGACCCGTTTGAACTCGTGCGGGAGGCGTTCGGCGCGCCGCAGTTCGGCTTTGCACGGGACGACGACCGTTCCGCGCCGGGGATGAGCCGCCACATGCCCGTCTGCTACGCGGGCTACCGCACGCGGGAATTTTCCATCGCGTTTGAGGGCGAGGCGGGCGGCGAGGTCCGGTCGATCTGCATCTGCAGGCGGTATCCGCTGCCGGAGGAGCGCCGGGACATGCTCCCGGTACTCGCGGCGCACGCACCCTGGTACGGGATCGGCGGCAACGCCGGCGACGCCGGGTGGAAGCGCTGCTTCGGGGAGGATGCGCCGGTGTGGTATGAGCAGCTTGGACGCGGCTCGATGACGCTCTTCTGCGGCTACGGCTTCATTTCGACGAGCACCGGCGAGGAGGACGACTACCAGGTCTACGCCGACTACGAGGGGGATATTCCGGACATCCCGGAGGTGGAGGTCTTGAAGGCCAACTGGCCCGAGCAGCAGATTTGGGGGATCTACGACGATCTGGCGCGGGTGCGCGCTGCGGTCGCCAACCGCCAGGACTGCCTATCCCCGGACGGGAACGTCCTGGCGTTCGCGGTCAGCGACGGGCTCTATGAACAGGCGTACGTCCAGTTCCACTGGATGGACGCCTCCCGGCCCGACCGGCGGGTCCGCTTCGGGCATTTTTCCAGCGTCGCGGGGTTCCTCAGTGACCGCTACCTGCTCGAAACGAACATGCTCGGCCCGCACGTCTACGACGTTGAAAAGGACGAGATCGTCTTTTCGGAGCCGCTGGAGGACGGGCTGGGCATCCGCGGCGCCCCGCCGGCCGGCGGGCCGCTTTTTTTATTTGATTTTGTATGTATCCTGATAGTGCTTGCAGCAGACGTTCAGCACGCATTTGTTGCATTGGGGCCGTCGCGCGATGCAGACGGCGCGGCCGTGCAGCACCAGCCGGTGGCAGAAGTTGTTGGACTCGGCGGGCGGCAGCAACGGTCGGAGCTGTTCCTCCACCTTGGCGGGGTCCTTGCTGTCGGTGAGGCCGAGCAGGTTGGTGATGCGGATGCAGTGGGTGTCGCAGACGATCGCGGGCTTCCCGTAGACGTCGCCCACCACGAGGTTCGCGGTCTTGCGCCCGATGCCGGGGAGCTTGGTCAGCTCCTCGACCGTGTCGGGGAGCACGCCGCCGTACTGCTCCATCAGCATCCGGCACATCGCGACGATGTCCTTCGCCTTGGTGTGGTAGAAGCCGCAGGGCTTCACGATCGCCTCCACGTCGGCGACGTCCGCCTCCGCGAAGTCCCGGACGCTCTGGTATTTCTGGAAGAGATCGACGCAGACGATGTTGACCCGCGCGTCGGTGCACTGCGCGGCCAGACGGGTGGCGATCATCAGCTCGTGGGGCTTGCGGTAGTCGAGGGAGCAGATCGCGTCGGGGTATTCCGCTTTCAGCAGCTCCACCGCCTGCAGGGCGGCTTTTTTCTTGTTCATGGGGAACCTCCTTTAAGGAATCATGGGCAGCGCGGCGTGGAAGACGAATCCCAGCGCGCCGGAGATGCAGATGAGCCAGATGGGATGCAGCTTTTTGCGCCAGCGGCTGACCGCGAAGACGATCACGCCGATCAGGATGGCGCGCCAGCTGATGTGGGGCAGCGTCCAGAAGTAGAGCAGGGCGTGGGGGGAGAGGCCGCCGAGGGTGATTGCGGTGAAGATCGAGAGCGCGGCCGACGCGACGAGGGCGACGACGGCGGGGCGCAGGCCGTAAAAGACGGCCTTCACATAGATGTTCTCCTGGATGCGGCCGAACCACTTCGCGACGATGAGGATGATGAGGAAGGAGGGGAGCACAACGCCGAGGGTGGCGCAGACGGCGCCGACGACACCCGACTGGGACATGCCCACAAAGGTGGCGATGTTGACCGCGAAGGGGCCGGGCGTGGACTCGCTGATGGCGATGAAATCGATGAGCTGCTGCTGGGTGAGCCAGCCGTGCGAGAGGATGTCCTGCTGGATCATCGGGATCATCGCGTAGCCGCCGCCGAAGGTGAAAAGCCCGATCTTGAAAAAGGTGAGGAAGAGGTAGAGGTTGATCATTTGCCGTCACCTCCCGCCGCTTCCGGGTTCCTGCGCGCGATCACAAGCTGGCGGACGACGCCGGCCGCGCCCGAGAGGACGAGCAGAAGGATCACGCTGACGTTGAAAAAGGAGGCCGCGAGGAAATCGATCAGGATGACGATCGCGACGAAGTTGGTGCGGGGGACCTGCTTGCCGAGCTTGATGACGGCGTTGAGGATGAGCACGACGACGCCCGCGCGGATGCCGTCGAACACCCAGGTCAGCCAGGTGAACCGCTGGTACTGCATGATGAAGAGGGAGAGCACCGCGATGATGAGGAAGGAGGGCAGCGCGACCCCGAGGGTTGCGGAAGCGGCCCCCCAGAACCCGGCGACGCGGTAGCCGATGAAGGTGGCTGAGTTGATGGAGACGGGCCCGGGGGTCGCCTCGGAGATGGCGAGCACGTCGAGCATCTCCTCGTCGCTGATCCACTGGTGGGTTTCCACCGCCTCCCGGTGGATGAGGGGGATCATCGCGTAGCCGCCCCCGAAGGTGAAGAGGCCGATCTTGAAGAAGGCGGCGAACAGTCTTAAAAGCTGGTGATTCTTTTTCATGTGCGATTCAGACTCTTTTCCACAGGCGACGCCTGTTTGATCAGTCGCGCGGCGGGTCCGCGCGCCCAGGGAAACCCCTGACGAACCCGCGGCCCCGCGGGCGGGGCCGGCCGGAAAATGCGGTTACGCGTTTATTATACCCCGAAACGACAGGCCCCGTCAAACAATCTGAATAAATGTTACTGTTTTGTCATAAGCTACAGAAAGGAAAATTTTGTATGGAAGAGGGGAACGCCCATGACCATCCGCCTCAAACCCCTTGCGGTCTCGGTGGCCGTCCCGCTGGCCGGCGGGCTGCTCAGCAACTGGCTTTCGGGGGACGTCCGCGCAGTCTACGAATCGCTCAATCTGCCCGCCTTCGCGCCGCCCGCATGGATATTCGGGGTTGTGTGGCCGCTGCTCTACCTGCTGCTGGGGATCGCGGCCTATCTCATATGGGAGAAGCCCGCCTCCTCCGCGCGCACGCAGGCGCTCACCTTTTACGGCGTGCAGCTCCTCCTCAATTTCCTCTGGAGCCCGCTCTTCTTCCGGTTCGGGCTTTTCCGCTTCGCCTTCTGGGAGCTGTGCGCCCTTTTCGCGCTCGCCGCGGTCACCGCGACCTGCTTCGCGATGCTCTCCCGGCGCACACTCTGGCTCACGGCGCCCTATCTCTGCTGGCTGCTCTATGCGGCGGCGCTCAACCGGGCGGTCGCGGCGCTGAATTGACCGCATCCTCTATCAATTTTTTTACCGCTGTGGTAGAATAGGGAAAAGGCCCGCGGGCAAAACGACGGAAGAAAAAAGGTGCGCAGATGAAACTGAATTTCAACAAACGGGATACGACCATGGCCGTCTACGCGTTTCTGGTGCTGGCGGCGGCGATCCTCTTCTACGGGCTGCTGAACAATTTTCCGGTGGTGGGCAGGGCGTTTTCGACGGTGTTGGGACTGATTTCCCCCTTCATCTACGCGTTCGGCATCGCCTACATCCTCAATCCGATCTTGAAATTCATCGAGCGCGCCATCCTCTCCCCCCTGCTCGGAAAGCACGTCAGCGGCAAGTGCATCCGCGCGGTCGCGGTGCTGCTGACCTTCCTGTTCGCGGCGGGGGTGATCGCGGTCTTCGTCATGATCGTCATCCCGCAGCTGATTTCGAGCATCACGGGGCTCGTCTACAGGCTCTCCCGCTACCTCAATTCGCCCGACACCTGGCTGCCGCGCCTGCTGGCGCTCTTCCCCGACCTCGACCTTGACGCCACGATCTCGAACGCGCTCAGGCAGTACGCCGACACGATCCTGAACTCGACCGTCTCGATGATGAAGCAGCTGCTTCCCTGGCTCGTCTCGGCGTCCACCAGCTTTGCGTCGGGGCTCCTCAGCACGGTGGTGGGCATCATCATCTCGGTCTACATGCTGCTCGACAAGGAGCGGTTCTGCGCGGGCTGCAAGAAGGTTTGGTACGCCATCCTTCCGCAGCAGCGCGCCGACTGGCTGCTCGACCTGACCGCCGAGGCCAATCGGGTGTTCGGCGGCTTCATCAGCGGGAAGATCCTCGACTCCCTCATCATCGGCATCCTCTGCTTTTTGGGGATGACCCTCTTCAAGATGCCCAACGCGATGCTCATTTCGGTCATCGTGGGGGTCACCAACGTCATCCCCTATTTCGGGCCGTTTATCGGCGCGATCCCCTCGTTTTTCATCATCCTGATCGACGCGCCGATCAAGGCGCTGTGGTTCCTTGTCTTCATCCTCATCCTCCAGCAGTTCGACGGCAACATCCTCGGCCCCAAAATCCTCGGGGACTCTACGGGGCTTTCGGCCTTCTGGGTCATCTTCGCGATCATGCTGTTCGGCGGCCTCTACGGGTTCATCGGGATGTTTTTGGGCGTGCCCGTCTTCTCGGTGGTCTACATGCTCATCTGGCGGTTCGTCGACGCGCGGCTGGCCGCCCGCGGCATGCCGCTGGAACTGGTGAGCTACAGCGCGCCCGACTCGCCCATCCCGCAGGGCTCGAAAAAGCAGAAGCCCGCCCGGCGCGGCGCGCCGGGCATGCTGCGCGGGGCGCACGTCTCCCGCATCGGGCCGCCGCGCCGCAAAAAAACGGACGAGCCGGAGGACGCCTCCGGCGGGCGGGAAAACGACTCGACCGATGCGTGAACAAACTGTGAAGAAAGATGAATCTTTTGTTAAGATTTGCCGGTTTCCTCTCGCGCTGAGGAAAAGTGTGATAGAATACTCTATACAAAATGCGGCATCGAAAGTGAGGACTGACTGTGAAGGTCAAACGGTACAAGCTGGTTACCTACCTTGTCATTACCCTTGGCATCTGCCTCTATATCTTTTTTGAGGCGCCCAATCTCAACCCCTTCTTCTATTCGGACGGCGCCTTCTTCTGGGCGGTGGTCATCACCCTCTATGTCGGCGCGTGGGCGCTCATGCATTTCGGGGAGCTGACCTTCCAGTTCACCGACCGCAGCGAGCGGCCGTTCAACTATGTGCCCAACGAGAAGTTCCCCCGCTGGACCAAGCTCCTGCTTGCGCTGCCGTGGGTGTTTTTCATCGTGGTGCTGGTCGGCTCCTCCTTCATCTTCAACTGGAAGGCCTTCCGCGACCAGCTCGGCACCTCCGAGGTGGTCGAGTTTTCCGCGAGCATGCAGGCGGTCGACCTCAACCAGGTGCCGGTCGTAGACCAGGAGCTGGCCGTGCGGCTGGCCGACAAGAAGCTCGGCGAGCGCGCGGGGCTCGGCAGCCAGGTGCGCCTGGGCAGCAACGACGCGACGATCCAGCGGGTGGACGGCAAGCTCGTGTGGGCGGTGCCGCTCTACCATTCCGGCCTCTTCAAGTGGCTGACCAACATGTCGGGCACCCCGGGCTATATCCTCGTGTCCGCCACCGATGTGAACGACGTGCAGTACGTCGAAAATTTCAAGGTGAAATACCAGCCGGGCAACTACCTGCTGCACGACCTGACGAGGCACACCCGCTTCTTCGGGGCGTGGTTCGACGGGATCACCGACCCCTCCTTTGAGATCGCCGACGACGGCCAGCCCTACTGGATCTATACGACCTACCGCAACCGGCGCGGCTTCAGCCTCCCCGAGGCGACGGGCGCGTGGGTGGTCAACGCGACCACCGGCGAGATGGAAAAGTATACGATCGACACGATCCCCGAATGGGTCGACCGCATCCAGCCGGAGGACTTCATCATCCGCCAGATCAACAACAAGGGCGAGTACGTGCGCGGCTGGCTCAACTTCGCGGACAAGGACAAATACCGCGCCTCGGCCGGGCACATGATCATCTACAACAACGACCGCTGCTACCTCTTCACCGGCATGACGAGCGTGGGCGGGGACGACAGCGCGATCGGGTTCATCATGGTCGACATGGTCACCAAGGAATCGATCGTCTACCAGATGCCGGGCGCGACCGAGATGGCGGCGCAGGGCTCGGCGGAGGGCAAGGTCCAGC
The DNA here is from genome assembly GCF_024461615.1 of Anaerotruncus sp. DFI.9.16. Lineage (NCBI taxonomy): Bacteria > Bacillati > Bacillota > Clostridia > Eubacteriales > Oscillospiraceae > Anaerotruncus > Anaerotruncus sp. DFI.9.16. The sequence continues at coordinate 35,404 of NZ_JANFZX010000012.1, read as the reverse complement.
ACCTGGGCTACGACGCGACCTTCCCGCTCATCCTGAACGTCGAGGGCCAGCCGACCTACTTCATGGCGCTCAAGGACCAGAGCCGCCTCATTAAGCAGTACGCCTTCGTATCGGTCGCCAACTATTCGATCGTCGGCACGGGCGAGACGATCCCGCTCGCGCTGCGCGACTACCAGCAGGGGCTCAAGAATTCGGGCATCGCGGGGGTCGCGCCGCCCGCCTCGGAGCAGGCCGTGGTCACCGGGACGGTCGAGCGCATCGCCTCGGAGGTGAGCGGCGGGGATACGGTCTACAAGATGATCCTCGCGGAGCACCCCGACAAGATCTTCACGGTCCCCGCGCTCGTCTCAGACGAGCTGGCGCTCACCCGCGAGGGGGACCGCGTCAAGATCGAATACACCGAGGGCGATGGGATCATCAGCCAGGCCACCGTATTCGACAACCTCGCATACACCCAGAAATAAGCAGCAGGGGTCCCGCGAAACCGCGGGGCCCCATTCTTTTCCCGGCGGGGCGTTTCGGCCGGAACCGCTTTTTTCGCCCTGTTTTTGTTGACAGAACGGGTTTGCCTCACTATAATGGAAGAAATCCGGGCGATGTATTGGAATACCGCTTTAAACTGTAAAATTCACACGGGAGGAGGGATGGACGATGGAGAGGCTCACGGGGATCGGCGGGAGCGGCGGGCTCGTGTTCGGGCGGCTGCATTTCTTCGACAACTCGGTGCGCCAGGTGGGGCCCTGCCCGGCCGCCGACAGCCGCGTGGAGCTGGAACGGTTCGAGGCGGCGCGCGCGGAGACGCTCGGCATCCTCGACGCGCTGCAGCTGCGCGCGCAGGAGGAGGCGGGCCCCGACGAGGCGCGCATTTTTGAAATCCATCGGATCATGCTGACCGATCCCGACTTCGAGGACCGGGTGACCGACCGGATCGTCCGGCAGGGCCTGATCGCGGAATACGCGGTGCAGGAAGCCGGACGGGAACTTGCGCAGATGCTGGCGGCGATGGACGACGCCTACATGCGGGAACGCAGCGCGGACGTGACCGACGTGTGCAACGGGGTCATGCGGCGGCTGCGCGGCGAAAAGGAGGCGGACCTGCCGGGGCGCGGTCCGGAGCCGTGGGTGCTTGCGGCGCGCCACCTGCTGCCCAGCGAGGTGGTGCGGATCGAGCGGGGCAGGGTGCTTGCGCTCCTCACGAGCGGGGGCTCGCAGATGTCCCACGCCTGCATCCTCGCGCGCACGATGGGGGTGCCCGCCGTGACGCGGGTGGGAGAGAGGCTCTTCACCCTGCGGGAGGGCGGGGTCGTCGTGGTGAACGGCTTCACCGGCGAGGTGTTCGCGGATCCGGACGAGCGCACCCTCATGGCGGTGCGGGAGGGCTGCCAGGGCCCGCGCGGACAGTCGGGCTGACGGTGCAGGGAAGCAAGTTCCCTCTTGCATTTTTTCGCGGATATGATATGATAGGAGCATACTCATAGCAGAGTAGGAACCGGCGCGTTAAGTGCCGCCCGAACGGGGAGTTGTCGGGCGGACGAAAAGGAATCCTTGCGGTGCCGGTCCCGCATCCCGCTGCTGCATCCAAAGAGCGAGCCCTCTTTTCATGTAGCAAGAGACTGTTACATGAAAGGAGGTTATTTTTTTGATGAATCGGTTTTCTTCCCTTGCGGCGGAGCTGCGCGGGATTCCCCGCCTGACCGCCGAGTCGGCCCGGGAGACCCGCAGCGTCCGTTCGCTGACGGGCACCTCGATGCTCATGGCGCTGTCGGTGCTGCTCAACCAGTTCACGATCTTCATAAGCGCGCTGATCCGCGTGAGCTTCACCTTCCTGCCGATCGCGGCCGCCGGCATGCTCTTCGGCCCGGTGCTCACCGGGCTGGCGGGCGCGGCAATCGACATCCTCAAGTACTTCACCCGCAACGATGGAAGCGCCTTCTTCCCCGGGTTCACGATCAGTGAATTCATGCGCGGCTTCCTCTACGGGCTGATCCTCTACCGCAAGCCGGTCACGCTCGGGCGCACGGCAGCCGCGCATCTGAGCGTCATGGTGGTGGTCACCTTCCTGCTCAACCCGCTGTGGCTTTCGATGATGTACGGGCAGGCGTTCGTCGCGCTCGTCGGCATGCGCGTGGTCAAGAACCTCTTCCTCTTCCCGATCGAAGTGGCGATGCTCTACGCGCTGCTCAAGGCCACCGCGACCATCCGCGCGCGCGCCCTTGTGTGAACCTTCTTTCTTTTCTATCGCAAAAGAAAGAAGCAAAGAAAATGCTCCTGAAGCAGGGCCTGCGGGCCCGGGTAAAGGGCTCCGCCCTCGAAAACGCCCGGCACTCTTTCAGAGTGCCGGGCGTTTTCTCACCCGCCGCCTTTTAAAAAAGGCGGGCGAAAATATTTATTTGGGAAAGAACCTCGCGGGCGGCGTGGCGCGATAGGGAACGGCGCCCTGCCCGCATCAAAAGTTTCGGGGTCCAGGGGGACTTTTCAAAGTCCTCCCTGGCGGGGTTCAGGGGGGCTTTTCAAAGCTCTCCCTGGGCGGCGAAGCGCGTGAGGTTCTCGGCGGCGAGGCGCAGCAGACGTTCGCGCGTCTCGACGGGCATCCAGCTCACATGCGGGGTACAGATGACGCGCGGATGGAAGGCGAGCGGGTGGCCGGGCGCGGGCGGCTCCTCGGAGAGCACGTCGAGCCCGGCCATGTAGAGCCTGCCGGAGTCGAGCGCGTCGGCCACGTCCCGCTCGTTGAGGATCGCGCCGCGCGCCGTGTTGAGCAGCACCGCGCCCGGCTTCATGCGGGAGATCATCTCCGCGTCCACCATGCCGCGGGTCTCGTCGGTCAGCGGGCAGTGGATGCTCACCACGTCCGATTTCGCGAGCAGCTCGCCGAGCGGGACCATCCGGGCCGCGCCGTCTCCGGGCGCGGGACGGCGGCGGCAGGCGAGCACCTCCATGCCGAGCGCGGCGGCGGTCTTCGCCACCGCGCGGCCGATCTCGCCGTAGCCGATGACGCCGAGCGTCCTGCCCGCGAGCTCGAACATCCGCCGCCCGGCGACCTGCGGGTCGGTGGGGGAGACCCAGCGGCCCTCGCGGACGTAGCGGGCGTGCTCCGAGGTGGCGCAGGCGATCGAGAGGAGCAGCGAGATGGTGCTCTGCGCGACCGCCATCGTGCTGTAGGAGGGCACGTTGCGGACCGTCACGCCCGCGCGGCGCGCCGCCTCGAGGTCGATCATGTTGTAGCCGGTGCCGAAGGTGCCCGCGAACCGCAGGCACGGACAGGCGGCGAAGGTCTCCGCGGTGAGGGGCGCGCGGTTGGTGAAGACCGCTTCGGCGTCCCCGATGCGCGCGGCGATCTGCCCGGGCGGGGTGTCGTCATACCATTCCACCGCAAAGCGCGCGGGGTCGAGCGGCAGGCCGCCCGTACCGTACCCCGCGAGAAATCCGTCGAGAACCACTACTTTCATGCCCTGACCTCCCTTGCAGGGACATTGTAACAGAAGCGGGCGCGCATTACAAGAAACTGGAGGCGCGGATGGGCGATTGTTACCAAAATGTTAACATTGAAAATTTTTTGGAAAAGGGCTTGATTTTTAAAAAAAATGTATTAGAATAGTCTTAGCACTCAAAGAGAAAGAGTGCTAACAAATCTCCTTAAATTTGTCAAAAAACTATTATAATAACTGGAGGAATTCATCATGACGATCAAACCATTGGCAGACAGAGTTGTCACAAAGATGGCGGAAGCGGAAGAGACCACCAAGAGCGGCATCATTTTGGCGGGCTCCGCGAAGGAAAAACCGGAAATCGCCGAAGTCCTGGCGGTCGGCCCGGGCGGCCTGGTTGACGGCAAGGAAGTCAAGATGACCGTCAAGGTCGGCGACAAGGTCCTGATGAGCAAGTATTCCGGCACGCAGGTCAAGGTGGACGGCGAGGAATACACCATCGTGCGCCAGAACGACATCCTCGCGATCGTGGAATGATCACAGCCCCGTGAACAATAAATTTTGATATAGGAGACTGATAAATATGGCTAAGGTTATCTGCTATGGCGAGGATGCCCGCAAGGCGCTCCAGGCCGGTATTGACAAGCTTTCCGACACCGTTAAGATCACCCTGGGACCCAAGGGCCGCAACGTCGTGCTCGACAAGAAGTTCGGCGCCCCGCTCATCACCAACGACGGCGTGACGATCGCCAAGGAGATCGAGCTGCCCGACGCGTATGAGAACATGGGCGCGCAGCTGGTCAAGGAGGTCGCGACCAAGACCAACGACGCGGCCGGAGACGGCACCACCACCGCGACCCTGCTGGCGCAGGCGCTGGTGCGCGAGGGCATGAAGAACGTCACCTCGGGCGCGAACCCGATGGCGGTCAAGAAGGGCATCGCCAAGGCGGTCGACGCGGCAGTCGAGTCGCTCAAGGAGAATTCCAAGAAGGTCAAGGGCAGCAAGGACATCGCGCGCGTCGCGTCCGTCTCGTCCGGCGACGAGTTCATCGGCGAACTGATCTCCGAAGCGATGGAGAAGGTTTCCGCCGACGGCGTCATCACGATCGAGGAGTCCAAGACCGCCGAGACCTACACCGACGTGGTCGAGGGCATGCAGTTCGACCGCGGATATATCACCCCCTACATGGTAACCGACACCGAGAAGATGGAAGCCGTCCTCGACGACGCCTACATCCTCATCACCGACAAGAAAATTTCCTCCATCCAGGAGATCCTGCCCCTGCTCGAGCAGGTGGTCCAGGGCGGCAAGAAGCTGCTCATCATCGCTGAGGACGTCGAGGGCGAGGCGCTCTCCACCCTCATCGTCAACCGCCTGCGCGGCACCTTCACCTGCGTCGCGGTCAAGGCCCCCGGCTTTGGCGACCGCCGCAAGGAGATGCTCCAGGATATCGCAATCCTGACCGGCGGTCAGGTCATCAGCGAAGAGGTCGGCCTCGAGCTGAAGGAGACCCAGCTGAACCAGCTCGGCCGCGCGCGCCAGGTCAAGATCCAGAAGGAGAACACGATCATCGTCGACGGCATGGGCGACAAGAAGGCCATCAAGGACCGCATCGCGCAGATCCGCGCCCAGATCGAGACGACCACCAGCGATTACGACAAGGAGAAGCTCCAGGAGCGCCTGGCGAAGCTCTCCGGCGGCGTCGCGGTCATCCGCGTCGGCGCTGCCACCGAGATCGAGATGAAGGAAAAGAAGCTGCGCATCGAGGACGCCCTGTCCGCGACCAAGGCGGCTGTTGAGGAAGGCATCGTCGCCGGCGGCGGCGTGGCGCTGCTCAACACCATCCCGGCGGTCGAAAAGCTCATCCCGGGTCTCGACGGCGACGAGAAGACCGGCGCCCGCATCGTCCGCCGCGCGCTGGAGGAGCCCATCCGCCAGATCGCCGAGAACGCCGGCATGGAGGGCTCGGTCATCATCGACAAGCTCCGTCGCACCCGCAAGGTCGGCTACGGCTTCGACTTCGCCAAGGAGACCTACGGCGACATGATCGAGCTGGGCATCGTCGACCCGACCAAGGTCACCCGCAGCGCGATCCAGAACGCCGCTTCCGTGGCGGCGATGGTCCTCACCACCGAGAGCCTCGTCTCGGACGAGAAGGAAGAGAACCCGGTCCCCGCGGCTCCCGCGGGCGGCATGGGCGGCATGTATTAATCCCGCGAAACCCCGCACCCCAAAGGCCCCGGCGCAGTGCGCCGGGGCCTTTTTTGTGTGCCTGTGGGACGGGCCGCTGTGAAAAATTTCTAAAAATGCCTTGACAGATTGTGCAATTCGATTATAATGAAAACAACCAAACCAGACACGCGGAGGAAGCCATGAACAAGCTCACCCTCAAACAGAATCGATTTTTCGGCTTTTTTAGCTGGGGCTTTTACTTTAGCACCGGCTTTTTTGGCTATGGAAAAAGATTGTGTTTGATGAGCAGATAGTTCCGCGCGGCTGATCGCAGGGAATATATCCAGAGGACTCATTGACGCAATGGGTCCTCTTTTTGTATGCGCGGATGACGGACCCTTGCGTAAAATCAAATTTATTGGAGGCAACCGCAATGATCGTCATTATGAGACCCCGAACCCCGCAGCAGGAGATCGACAAGCTCACCGACGCGCTCACCAGCCGGGGCGTGGAGGTCAACCCCGTCATCGGAAAGGACCTGATCATCCTCGGCCTTGTGGGCGACACGAGCAAGATCGACCCGACCTGGATCGAGGCAAACCGCAACGTCGAGCGCGTCATGCACGTCGCCGAGCCGTTCAAAAAGGCCAACCGCATGTTCCATCCCGACCCGACCGTCGTGAAGGCGGGGGGCCGCGAGATCGGCGGCAAAAAGATCACGATGATGGCGGGGCCCTGCTCGGTCGAGAGCGAGGAGCAGATCTGCGGCATCGCGGAGCAGGTTAAGGAGATGGGCGCGGATTTCCTGCGCGGCGGCGCGTTCAAGCCCCGCACCTCCCCCTACGCGTTCCAAGGGCTCAAATACGACGGCCTGAAGCTGCTCAAGGAGGCCCGCGCCAAGACGGGACTCCCGATCGTGACCGAGATCATGTCCCCCTACGACATCGAGCTCTTCGCGGAGGACGTGGACGTCATCCAGGTGGGCGCGCGCAACATGCAGAACTTCGAGCTGCTCAAGGAGCTCGGACACACCCACAAGCCCATCCTCCTCAAGCGCGGCCTTTCCGCCACGATCGAGGAATGGCTGATGAGCGCCGAATACATCATGGCGGGCGGCAACGAGAACATCATCCTCTGCGAGCGGGGCATCCGCACCTTCGAGACCTACACCCGCAACACCCTCGACCTCTCGGCGATCCCGGCGGTCAAAAAGCTCAGCCACCTGCCCGTCGTCGTCGACCCCAGCCACGCGAGCGGCAAGTGGTGGATGGTCGATCCGCTCGCTAAGGCGGCCGTCGCCGTCGGCACCGACGGGCTGATCATCGAGGTGCACAACGACCCCGCCAACGCCCTCTGCGACGGCCAGCAGTCGATCCGCCCGAGCATCTACGGCGAGCTCGTCAAGGAGCTGCGCGCCATCGCCCACGCCGTCGGCAGGGAGCTGTAGGGATACGGGGGAACGGACGGTTGTAAAAAGCGGCCTTTTGAAAAAGGCCTGGCGAAAACTGGGGTGCAGGCGGGCCGCTGCCCCAGCCCAACCCGCCGCCCGTGCGGCAAGGCCCCATTCGCACGCCGCGAGCGTCAGGCGGTTCGCCGCGGCGTATCTGCATCAAAAGTTCTTTGGCGGGCTTTCTTTCAAGAAAGCCGCAGGGAGGTACTTATGGAGGATTTGGCAGACTACCGGCGGGAGATCGACGAGATCGATTCCCAGCTGATCCCGCTCTTTGAGCGGCGGATGGACGTGGTGCGCGAGGTCGCGCGGTTTAAAAAGGCGCGGAACATGCAGGTCCTGCAGCGGGACCGGGAGCGCGTGGTGCTCGATAAGGCGGTCGCGCGGCTGCAGGACCCGGGCTACGCGGCCGAGGCGGAACGGTTTATGAACGCGGTGATGGCGATCAGCCGGGCGGCCCAGCGGCGGGACATCGGCGGCGCGCTGCCGCGCGAGGCGTCCCCGCTGACCGGGAAGGTGGGGTACTACGGCGCGCCGGGCTCCTTCTCCGAGCAGGCGCTCGCCGACTACTTCGGCGAGGACCGGGAGCGGACCGCCTGCGCCGAGTTCGAGGACGTCTTCACCGCGCTGCGGGACGGGGAGATCGACTACGGCGTGCTGCCGATCGAGAACTCCTCCACCGGCGCGATCACGCGGGTATACGACCTGCTGGGCGGCTACGGCTTCTTCATCGTCGGCGAGCGTCGCCTGCGCATCCATCAGAACCTCGTGGGCGTGGCGGGCGCGACGCTCGACACGGTGCGCGCCGTCTATTCCCACGAGCAGGGCCTCGAGCAGAGCAGCCGCTTTCTGGTGGAGCACCCCGGCTGGGAACAGGCCGTGTTCCACAGCACCGCCGAAAGCGCCCGCCTGGTGGCCGCGTCGGGCGACCCCACCAAGGCGGCGATCGCGAGCGAACGCGCGGCCGCCCTCTACGGGCTTGAAATCATCGCCCCGGCGATCGAGAACAGCCGCCACAACGCGACCCGCTTCATCGTCATCGGGCGCGCGCTCGCGCCCGCCGGGGCGGACAAGGTGAGCCTCGCCTTTTCGCTCGACAACGAATCGGGCACCCTCTACAACACCCTACGGCACTTCGCCGACCGGCGGATCAACCTTGTGAAGATCGAGTCCCGCCCCATCCCCGAGGAGCTGTGGAGCTACCGCTTCTACCTCGATTTCGAGGGGGACGTCGACAGCGACGACGTGCGCGGCGTGCTCGCGGAGATCTCCGCCGGGGCCAAGGATTTCCGGCTGCTCGGCGCCTACCGGAGCGACCGGGACTGAACGGAATGAAAAACAGGCGGACGCAGTCGCGTCCGCCTGTTTTTTGCGTTTTGCAGCGCGCTACGCCAGCGCGATGGGGATGAAATCGGGGAGGACGGAGACGCGGTAGTCGCAGCCGACCGTGTCGACGGCGTCCTCCGGCGCGAGCCAGCAGGTGGCGACGCCGGCGTTTCTGCCGCCCGCCATGTCGGAGGTGAGCGAGTCGCCCAGCAGGATGACGCGGGAGGGGTCGGGGTTCCCGACTGCCGCGAGCACCGCGTCGAAATATTCCTTGCGCGGCTTTTGGAAGCCGATCTCCTCCGAGATGAACATGTCCGAGATGAGCGGGCGCAGGGGGGACTTTTCGAGCCGCCGCTTCTGGGTCGCGACAAGGCCGTTGGTGGCGATGTAGAGGGGGTGCTTTCCGGAAAGCGCCCGGCAGAGTTCGAGCGCGCCCTCGCGCAGATAGGCCCCCTCGCCGAGCGCGGCGGTGTAGGCGGCGTTGAAGTCGGCGGGGTCGAAGGACGCGCCGAGCGCGGCGGCGAGCCGCTCGAACCGCCCGACCCGCAGGGCCTCCTGCGTGGTGCCGCCCTGCTCGTAGAGCCTCCAGAGCGCGTCGTTGATCGCGTGGTAGCGGGCGTGGACTTCTTCGTTGAAGGGGACGCCGAAGGCGGCGCAGGTGCCCGCGAGGGCCTCGCGGGCGGCCCGCCGGTAGTCGAAGAGGGTCTCATCCGCGTCGAGCAGAATGACGTCGTATTTCATGGGAGGGTCCTCCTTTTTTGATACGTCCGAGGTAGTCGCGGGTGGCGGCGAACACCTCCGGGGAGAGCAGCAGCACCGCGATCAGGTTGGGCAGGGCCATGAGGCCGTTGAAGGTGTCGGAGACGCTCCAGACGAGCTGGAGGCTGCCCACGCAGCCGACGACGGTCATGCCGATGAAGCAGAGGCGGTAGCCGATACGGGCACGTGCGCCGAAGAGGTAGTCGACGGCACGTTCGCCGTAGTAGGACCAGCCGAGGATGGTGGCGAAGGCGAAGCAGCAGACGGCCAGCGTGATGAACACCCCGCCGAACCGGCCGAAGCCGCTGGAGAAGGCGGCGATGGCGAGCTCCGCGCCGTCCCCGCCGAGCAGGTGCGCGCCCGAGGTGAGGATGGCCAGCGCGGTGATCGTGCACATGACGATCGTGTCGAAAAAGACCTCGAAGATCCCCCACATCCCCTGGCGGACGGGTTCCTTCACGTTGGAGGCGGAATTGACGATGACCGAGCTGCCGAGCCCGGCCTCGTTGGTGAAGACCCCGCGCGCCACGCCGTAGCGGACGGCGTCCGAGAGGATGAATCCCACCGCGCCGCCCCCCGCGGCCCGCAGGGTGAACGCATCGGAGAGGATGGCGGAGAAGGCGGCGGGGATGCCGCGCCAGTTGAGGCAGATGATGAGAACGCCGCCGAGGGTGTAGGTGACCGCCATGAAGGGCACGAGCTTTTCCGTGACCGAGGCGAGCCGCTTGATGCCGCCGAGGATGACCACCCCGGCGAGGGTGGCGACGGCGATACCGACGGCGAGCGGGGAGAGGCCGAAGGAGGAGGCGAGCGCCCCCGAAATGGAGTTGGCTTGGGTCATGTTGCCGATGCCGAAGGAGGCGGCCGCGCAGAAGACGGCGAAGAGGACCGCGAGCCAGCGGCAGCCGAGCCCCCGTTCGATGTAGACCATCGGCCCGCCGACCCATTTGCCATGGGCGTCGCGGTAGCGGTAGCGGTTGCCGAGGACGTTTTCGGCGTATTTGGTCATCATGCCGACGAGCGCGGAGATCCACATCCAGAAGATGGCCCCCGGCCCGCCCGCCGTGATCGCGGTGGCCACGCCGACGATGTTGCCGGTGCCGATGGTGCCCGCCAGCGCGGTGGCGAGCGCCTGGAACTGGGAGATCGCGCCGGGATCGCGCCGGTCGCGCACATCGGGGCTGCGGAAGATGGCGAAAAGGGTGCCGCGCAGCCACAACCCGAACCGCCGAAATTGGAAAAAACCGGTGCCGACCGTAAAATAGAGGCCCGCGAGCAGCAGGAAGCCGATCATGACGGGCCCCCACACGAAGCCGCCGACCAGTTGGTTGAGCTTTGCGATCCCTTCCGCGAGTTTTTCCATGCCATCCTCCCAGCGTGTTCCCGGGGAGTCCCGGAAACATCATAGCATTTTGCGCGCGGGCGCGTCAACGGCGCGTCCGGGCAAAAAAATTTGATTTTTTGCAAATAATCCCATATAATAGAACCATTGCACAATCGCGCCCGCGTCCGGCGGGCGCGGGACGTACCATTCCAACATATGATCGAGGAGGACGAAACATGTTAGTATCGGCGAAGGACATGCTTACCAAGGCCCATGAGGGACATTACGCGGTCGGGCAGTTCAACATCAATAACCTTGAGTGGACCAAGATGGCCCTGCTCGCGGCGCAGGAGTTGAGCTCCCCCATCATTCTCGGCGTCTCCGAGGGCGCGGGCAAATATATGTGCGGCTTCGAGACGGTCGCGGCGATGACCAAAGCGATGGTCGAAAGCCTCGGCATCACCGTGCCGGTGGCGCTGCACCTCGACCACGGCAGCTATGAGGGCGCCAAAAAGGCGATCGCGGCGGGCTTCTCGTCGGTCATGTTCGACGGCTCCCACTATCCGATCGAGGAGAACATCGAAAAGAGCAAGGAGATCATCGCGCTGGCCGCTTCCAAGGGCATTTCGGTCGAGTGCGAGGTCGGCGCGATCGGCGGCGAGGAGGACGGCGTCGTGGGCGGCGGCGAGGTCGCGGACCCCGCCGAGTGCAAGCGCATCGCCGACCTCGGCGTGACGATGCTGGCGGCGGGCATCGGCAACATCCACGGCCAGTATCCTGAAAACTGGAAGGGCCTCAACTTCGAGGTGCTCAGCGAAATCCAGAAGCTGAACCCGTCGATGCCGCTCGTCCTTCACGGCGGCACGGGCATCCCGGCCGACATGATCAAAAAGGCGATCTCGCTGGGCGTCAGCAAGATCAACGTCAATACCGAGTGCCAGCTCTCCTTCGCGGCGGCCACCCGCAAATATATCGAGGAGGGCAAGGACCGGCAGGGCAAGGGCTTCGACCCCCGCAAGCTGCTCGCGCCCGGCTGCGACGCGATCAAGGCGACCGTCAAGGAGAAGATGGAGCTCTTCGGCTCGGTCGGCAAGGCGTAAAGCATAAAGAAAAAACATCCGCCGGCTGAACCGGCGGATGTTTTAGTTCTCCCGCCTCCCCGGGCCCATATGTTTACGCCATTATTTTGTGCAGTCTTGCGCTATCTTTTCCCGCGTGAATCTGATATATTGACAGTAAGGACACAACAGAGACACAACGTCGATCAGTTGGGAGGGGTTCTGATGTTGAAAAAGTTTTTCTCCGTTTTGCTGGCGCTCTTCCTGCTTCTGCCCGGGCAGGCCGTGTCGGCGCAGGAAGCCGATTCCCTCTTTAACCGCGCACTGCGGCAGGAACCCTATTCCGTGCTCGACGGCCGGCTGACCATCCGGATGCCGACCGGAACCGAGGACGCGGCGATACAGCGCGATATCATGGGACCCATGTCCTCCTCTGCGCGCGAGACCCGGCTGATGTCTGAAAATATCGGCGGCGCGGAGCTGGTTGTGTATGCGCAGGAGATGTTCCGCTATTCCACCGGCGATTTTGTAAAGGATCTGGAACTCATCTTTTCATCCAATTGGCAGGACGCGGAGTTCGGTTATGAGCTGGCCTGCTCGGAGCCCGGTTTTTCGGCGGCAAAGCTCAAAATCCCCGCGACAGACCCACAGGGTGAAGCGATCCTCGTCAGTGCCGTGGTGGTGCGGACCGCCGACAACGGACTCATTATGCTCTCTTTTCTGGTCACGCCCGAGGCCTACCGCTCCCCCAATCAATGCCGTGCGCTCTGCGACCGGGTGATTGCCACGCTGAAGCCGGGGGAACGGATGCTGAACACCGCCGCCCGCAGGGAGACGCTGGATGGCGCGGGGTACCAGATCAGCCTCGACAAGGATTATGTGGTGATCGAGCAGTTCGGCGTAGATTTTTTGGTCTACTACATCGAGAAAGTGACTCCCCTGGACACTTCGGCCCCGTCGATGGGCATCTATCTGGGCTTCCACCCTTCGACGGACGGGAAGCCCTACGGTACGCAGAGCAAGGGCACCATCCTCGGGAAGTCGGTCGTCTGGTCCGCCTCCAACAATCGCGTGGAGACGCTCACGAGGCTGAAGGACGGCAGCATGATGCACATCTTTATCACTGCCGACGATCAGGCCGACCGCGCCGCCCTCAAGAAGATGGCGCAGTCCCTCCAGGTAAAAACGAAGTGATATAAGCACGGCGGTAAAAAGGCCCGGATTTCGCATGAAATCCGGGCCTTGCTTATGCTTTCAGAGAGCCTTGGCGGTAATGATATAATTCCCGAGCGTCCGGACCTTTGCCGAGAACGCCCCGCGCCCGTCGGAATCGGTGGTGTACTTGAAGCGGCTGGTCACGTCCTTGAGGTCGCCGGCTTCGGTCGCCTCATAGATGTGGATCTGCCTGTGGGGGACCGTCTCCTCGCCGTCGAAGGTGAGGTAGGGGTTCACAAGGGTGAGCGTGCCGCCCTTTGCGTCGGGGTTGCCGCGGAAGAAGCGGGTATACATCTCCCCAAGGGGGGCCGTGTGGTTGCGGCCGGTGTCGGCGCGGCGGGTCGAAAGCTTGGGCGCGTAGAGGATGTCCGAGCCGGAGAGCTCGGCGACGATGATGTCCTCGTCCTCCCAGGTGTAGTCGCTGTCTCCCTCCTGGGTCGGGGTGAGGACGATGTCCTCCGCGCCGATCGGGTGCTCGACGTCCTTGAAATAGAAGAGGTCGCCGTACCAGTCGGGGCTGGTTTTCAGGTAGGAGGAGGGGAAGAGGGTGTCCTCGGTGATGCGCAGCGTGTAGTCGATGACGATCTTCGCGCCGCTTTTGACCGTCAGCTCGGAGGCCGTGCCGGTGTTCGCGCCGAGCGGGGAGACGGGCAGGGCGGTGTCCTTGACGGCGGTATAGGTCACCGTGAAGCCGATGCCGGTGTTGTCGTACATCCCGTCCTTCGAGAGGGTCACGACAAAGCAGGCGCCCGCCCCGACGATCGGCTCGTCCGACTGGCGGATCGACCGCGCGTTCATCGCGTTGGCGGTCGTCTTGACCGAGCAGCGGAAGGCGGAGGAGTCGTAGAAGGCGGAGGAATCGGTGACCCGCCACAGCTTGCCCGAGTCGTCGTAGACCCGCTCGTCCGCGGCGACGGTCAGCGTGTTTCCGTAGACCGAATTGCCGTTCGCGAGGTAGCGGTGGGGGTCATATTCATAGACCTTGGCGACGGCGGTCGTCTTGGAGTCGCCCGCGAGGGAGGGGGCTTTTTCCGCGGCGAGCGCGGGGGCCGCGAGGGAGAGCGCGCAGGCCAGCGCGAGCGCGCAGGCGAGAACGGAACGCTTCATATGAAATCCCTTCTTACAGATGAAAATTTTGGTGTAATCCTATGATATCCCCAAATCCGGCCCCCGTCAACCGCCGGGGGGCAAAGTTCAGAAACCGTTCAAATTCGCCGGGAAATGGGAAAAAACCAGGCACAATTCACAGGAAAAATGTTTACAATTTGTACTTGATTTCCCCTGCGGTTTGGGGTACTATAGAGTTAGCACTCGAGATAATAGAGTGCTAAAACGCCGTATCAAACAGCTTTCACATAAAGGAGGAGGGTGTCTATGAACGCTCAGAAATTCACCCAGAAGTCGCTCGAGGCGCTGCAAAGCGCGCAGGACCTCGCGACCGAATACCAGAACATGCAGATCGAACAGCAGCATCTGCTCTACGCGCTGATCGCGCAGGAGGACGGCCTCATCGGCCAGATGCTCAAAAAGATGGAGATCGACCCTGCCGCGCTGCTCTCCGACGTGCGCGCCGAGGTCGAGCGGCTGCCGCGCGTCTCCGGGCCCGGCCGCGAGCAGGGCAAGATCTACGTCTCGCAGGAGGTCGACCGCGCGCTGGTCCAGGCGGAAAAGCTCGCCGACCGGATGAAGGACGAATACGTCTCGGTCGAGCACGTCATGCTCGCGCTGCTCGAAAACCCGAACGGCGCGCTGGGGCAGCTCCTTTCGCGCTTCCGCCTGACGAAGGACGGCTTTCTCTCGGCGCTGGTGAGCGTGCGCGGCAACACCCGCGTCACCTCCGACACCCCGGAGGACACCTATGACGCGCTGAAAAAGTACGGCACCGACCTCGTCGAGCAGGCGCGCAACCAGAAGCTCGACCCGGTCATCGGCCGCGACAACGAGATCCGCAACGTCATCCGCATCCTCTCGCGCAAGACCAAGAACAACCCCGTCCTCATCGGCGAGCCGGGCGTCGGCAAGACGGCCATCGCCGAGGGACTCGCGCTGCGCATCGTGCGCGGGGACGTGCCCGAAAACCTCAAGGACCGCACGATCTTTTCGCTCGACATGGGCGCGCTGATCGCGGGCGCGAAATTCCGCGGCGAATTTGAGGAGCGCCTCAAGGCGGTATTGCAGGAGATCAAGAAGAGCGAGGGCAGGATCATCCTCTTCATCGACGAGCTGCACACCATCGTGGGCGCGGGCAAGACGGAGGGCTCGATGGACGCGGGCAACCTCTTAAAGCCGATGCTCGCGCGCGGCGAACTGCACTGCATCGGCGCGACCACCCTCAACGAGTACCGCCAGTACATCGAAAAGGACGCCGCGCTCGAACGCCGGTTCCAGCCGGTGCTGGTGAACGAGCCGACCGTCGAGGACACGATCTCGATCCTGCGCGGGCTCAAGGAGCGCTACGAGGTGTTCCACGGCGTCAAAATCCAGGACCAGGCGCTCATCGCGGCGGCGGTCCTCTCCAACCGCTACATCACCGACCGCTTCCTGCCCGACAAGGCGATCGACCTTGTGGACGAGGCGTGCGCGATGATCCGCACCGAGATGGACTCGATGCCGTCCGAGCTCGACGACCTCTCCCGCAAGATCATGCAGCATGAGATCGAGGAGGCGGCGCTCAAAAAGGAGACCGACCAGATTTCCAGGGAGCATTTGCAGGAGATCCAGCGGGAACTCGCGGAAATGCGCGAGCAGTTCAAAGCGATGAAGGCCCGCTGGGAGAACGAAAAGAACGCGATCACCAAGGTACAGAGGCTGCGCGAGGAGCTCGAGCAGGTGAACGCGGACATCGAGAAGGCCGAACGGGAATACGACCTCAACCGCGCCGCCGAGCTCAAATACGGCAAGCTCCCCGCCCTCCAGAAGGAACTGGAGGAGGAGGAAAAGCTCGCGGGCGCGGCGGAGAAGGACTCCACCCTCCTGCGCGACCGCGTCACCGAGGAGGAGATCGCGCGGATCGTCGGCCGCTGGACGGGTATCCCCGTGGCGCGGCTGATGGAGGGGGAGCGGCAGAAGCTGCTGCATATGGAGAGCATCCTGCATGAGCGGGTCATCGGTCAGGACGAGGCGGTCACCACCGTCAGCGAGGCGATTTTACGCTCCCGCGCGGGCATCCAGGACCAGGGCCGCCCGATCGGCTCCTTCCTCTTCCTCGGCCCGACGGGCGTCGGCAAGACCGAGCTCGCCAAGGCGCTCGCGCAGGCGCTCTTCGACGATGAGCGCAACATCGTGCGCATCGATATGAGTGAATACATGGAGAAATTCTCGGTCAGCCGCCTGATCGGCGCGCCTCCGGGATACGTCGGCTACGAGGAGGGCGGCCAGCTTACCGAGGCGGTGCGCCGCAAGCCCTACTCGGTCGTCCTCTTCGACGAGATCGAAAAGGCCCATCCCGACGTCTTCAACATCCTGCTCCAGGTGCTCGACGACGGCCGCATCACCGACAGCCAGGGCCGCACCGTGGACTTTAAAAATACGATTATCATCCTGACCTCCAACCTCGGCTCGCCCTACATCCTCGAGGGGATCGACGAAGACGGCCGGATCACCGAGGAGGCCCGCAAGGCGGTGGACGGGCTGCTCAAGCAGCAGTTCCGCCCCGAGTTCCTCAACCGCCTCGACGAGATCGTCTTCTATAAGCCGCTGCAAAAATCCGAGATCGCGCAGATCGTCGACCTGCTCATGGCCGACCTGCAAAAGCGCCTCGCCGACAAGCAGCTCACCCTGGCCCTCTCGCCCGAGGCGAAGGAGTATATCGTCGACCAGGGCTACGACCCCGTCTACGGGGCGCGCCCCCTCAAGCGGTTCCTCCAGCACAAGCTCGAAACGCTCCTCGCCCGCATGATCATCGCCGAGGACCTTGCCCCCGGCACCCGGCTCGAGGCAGTTCTCGAAGACGGGGAGTTGGTTATCAGAAGGGCCGCCTAAAAAGAGAAAACCCGCCGCAAGGCGGGTTTTTCTTTTTCGGGGGGCTTTTGAAAAAGCCCCCCGGGCCCCGAAAACTTTTATCAGGCCGGCCGCGCGCCTCTTAGCGGGCGCGACCCGTGAGGCGGGGCTACCGCGCCCGTTCGGGGTTCTCCGTCAGGCCCAGCAGGTAGTCGGTGGACACCCCGAAGTAGTCGGAGAGCAGCACCAGTCGTTCCAATGAGGTGGTGGTTTTGCCGTTTTCAATGTCGCTGATCTGCGTCCGCGTAACGCCCAGCAACTTTGCCAGCTCATCCTGCGCGGCGGATCGTCCGGAGCGCAAAAGCCTGACACGTTCGCCAAAAACTTTTTTGTCCAGCATGAGTCCTCCTTCAATCGTCGAGGTAGTGGCGGGTTGGGTCGTTTGCCAATCCCAATAAATAATCTGCCGAGACGTTAAAAAACTCGGAAAGGCGCACGAGCTTTTCCAGCGTGGTGGAGCGGGCCCCGCTTTCGAGGGTGCTGATTGCCTTGTGCGAGAGGCCGATGGCGTCCCCCAGCTGTTTCTGGCTTATTCCGCGGGCACAGCGCAGCGCATAAATCCGGGCTCCCATTTCTATCGGCTGAAACATAAAAATTTCCCCTTGACATTTACCTTATAGTAGAATATAATTAGAACGGGAAATCTACTTAGAGGTAAATGATTGTAGTATAATCGATAATTATCATAATTATATCATATCGGGAGGGGTTGCGCCATGCTGTCGGAAGAATTTGAAGAATATCTGGGCGCGATGTACGAGCGGGCGCACCAGCGATTCCGGGAGAGCGGGGAGAGCCGCCTTTTGCGCAGGCGGCTGGACGACTGCGAGGCGGCCTGCCTGCAAAACGTCCATCCCAACGACCATTTTTTCGTCCATGACCTGCTGGCGGCTCTTGCCGATGCGGAAAGCGCGGAGGCGGAATACCTCTACCGGCAGGGCTACGCGGACTGCGTGGAATCCTTAAAACAGTTGCATGTCCTCTGAAAAAGGTGTATAATTCCCCCGTCTGAAAGGGGTTTTGACAATGCAAGTGACCGTGAGGAAGTTCACCGACGCCGATCTCCCGGCGATGACCGCCATCTGGAACGGGATCGTCGAGGAGGGGAACAGCTTTCCGCAGGACAGGCCCTTTACGGAGGAGGAGGCGCGGGAGTTTTTCGCGGCGCAGTCCTTCACCGGGGTCGCCGAAGCGGACGGGAAGGTGCTGGGGCTCTACATCCTGCATCCCAACAACGCGGGGCGCTGCGGGCATATCGCGAACGCGTCCTACGGCGTTTCGTCCGGGGCGCGGGGCCTCGGCGTGGGGGAAAAGCTGGTGCGTCATTCGCTGGAGATGTGCCCGGCGTGCGGATTCGTGGGACTCCAGTTCAACGCCGTCGTCTGCACCAATACGGCGGCGATCAAGCTCTATGAACGCCTCGGGTTCGAGCACATCGGCACGACGAAAAACGGCTACCGCTTCAAGGACGGCAGCTACGCGGACCTCTTCCTCTTCAATAAGCCGCTCATCTAAAACGAAAAGCCCCCTCCGGCCGTAAGGCCGGAGGGGGCATCTTGCGTCACGGGCGGCGTGCTGCCGGGAGGCGGAGCGCCCCGCCTGAAACAAAAGTTTTTGGGGGTTCTAAGGGGGGATTTTTCAAAATCCCCCCTTAGTCGAGCTCCGCCACGCCGGTATAGAGCTGGTAGTAGCGGCCGTGCAGGGCGAGCAGGTCGTCGTGGCTGCCGCGCTCGATGATCTCGCCCTGTTCGAGCACCATGATGGCGTTCGAGTTGCGGACGGTCGAGAGGCGGTGGGCGATGACGAAGGTGGTGCGGCCCTCCATGAGCCGGTCGAGGCCGTGCTCGATGTGGCGCTCGGTGCGGGTGTCGACCGAGCTGGTCGCCTCGTCGAGGATGAGGATGGGCGCGTCGGCGCAGGCGGCGCGCGCGATGTTGAGCAGCTGGCGCTGGCCCTGGCTGAGGTTCGCGCCGTCCCCCTCGATCACCGTGTCGTAGCCGTGGGGCAGGCGCATGATGAAGGAGTGCGCCGACGCGAGCCGCGCGGCCTGTTCGACCTCCTCGTCGGTGGCGTCGGGGCGTCCGTAGCGGATGTTGTCCCGCACGGTCCCGGTGAAGAGGTGGGTGTCCTGAAGCACCATCGCGAGCGACCGGCGCAGACTGTCCTTCTTGATCTGGCGGATGTCGATGCCGTCGATCGTGATGCGGCCCTCCGCGATGTCGTAGAAGCGGGTGAGCAGGTTGGTGACGGTCGTCTTGCCCGCGCCGGTGGAGCCGACGAAGGCGATCTTCTGGCCGGGCTTCGCGTAGAGGGAGATGTGGCGGAGCACGGTCTTTTCGGGGGCGTAGCCGAAGGTCACGTCCTCGAACCGGACGTCCCCGCGCACGGGGACGCGCTCGGCGGGGGCGCCGTCGTCGCGGTAGCACTGCCAGTAGAAGGCGTGCCCGTCGCGGACGAGGTCGGCGGCGTGGGCGGGGTCGGGTTCCTCGACCGGCTCGCGCATGACCTCGTAGATGCGTTCCGCGCCCGCGATGGCGGTGATGACCGCATTGTACTGGCTGGATGCCTCGTTGATCGGGCGGCTGAACTGGCGGGTGAGCTGGAGGAAAACGACCAGCCCGCCGACGCTGATGAAGCCGAAGATCGAGAGGATGCCGCCGATGGCGGCGACGAGCGCGTAGTTGACGGTGGAGATGTTCATCATGACGGGCATCATGAGGCCGGAATAGCTCTGGGCGGTGGTGGCCGCCTCCTGAAGCTCGCCGTTGAGCCGGTCGAACTCCTCGAGCGCGTCCTGCTCGTGGCAGAAGACCTTGACGACCTTCTGGCCGGTGATGATCTCCTCCACATAGCCGTTGACCTTGCCGAGGTTGGCCTGCTGGGCGATGAAATATTTACTGCTCACCTTCATGAGCCTGCCCGCGACGAAAAACATCAGCGGGGTCATAAGCAGCGTCAGGATGGTGAGCGGGATGCTCTTGGAGAGCATGAGGCCGAGGATGCCCGCGAGCGTGATGACACTCGAAAAAAGGGAGGTCAGCGAGTTGGCGAGCGCATCGTTGAGGGTGTCCACGTCGTTGGAAAAGCGGCTCATCATCTCGCCGTGGGTGTGGGTGTCGTAGTAGCGGACCGAGAGGTCCTGCAGGTGGTCGAAGAGCTCCCGCCGCAGGTCGTTGATCGAACGCTGGGTGACGGTGAGCATCAGGCGGGTTTGCAGGTAGCTCGCGCAAACCGCGACGAGGTAGATGCACAGAAGGGTGATGATCCCCTTGAAGAGGCCGGCGAACCGCGCGGCGACGGGGATGGCCACGACCGGCTCGAGGAAGTTGTCGATGATCGGCTGGAGCATGGCGGTGCCCGCCAGCGAAGCGCCGATGTTGAGCAGGACCATGACCGCCGCGAGGAAGAGCGCCGATTTGCGGCGGCGCAGGTATCCCCACACGAATTTGACCGCCGCGCCGAAGTTCTTCGGCTTCTGCTGGACGACGACTTTACGATGAGGCATTACGCATCCGCCTCCTTTTCCTGCTGGGAATAGTAGATCTCCTGGTATTCCTCGCTGCGCCCGAGCAGCTCGTCGTGGGTGCCCACGTCGGCGATCTGGCCGTCCGAGAGGATGACGATCTGGTCCGCGTCCTTCACCGACGAGATGCGCTGGGCGATGATGAATTTGGTGGTGCCGCTCAGCTCGGTGTCGAAGGCGTCGCGGATGCGGCGCTCGGTGGCGGTGTCGACGGCGCTGGTCGAGTCGTCGAGGATGAGGATGGGCGGCTTTTTGAGCAGGGCGCGCGCGATGCACAGCCGCTGCTTCTGCCCGCCCGAGACGTTGACGCCCCCCTGCTCGATCCAGGTGTCGTAGCCGTTCGGGAAGCCCATGATGAAATCGTGGGCCTGGGCGGCCTTTGCCGCCGCCTCGACCTCCTCGTCGGAGGCGTGCTCGTCGCCCCATTTGAGGTTGTCGCGGATCGAGCCCGAGAAGAGGGTGTTCTTCTGGAGCACCATGCCGACCTGGCTGCGCAGCGACTCGACGGTGTATTCCCGCACGTCGCGCCCGTCGATCAGCACGCGGCCCTCGGTGGCGTCGTAGAGGCGGGGGATGAGCTGCACGAGGGAGCTCTTGCCCGCGCCGGTGCCGCCGATGACGGCGACCGTCTGGCCGGCCTTGACCGAGAGGGTGATGTCCCGCAGGACGTTTTCCCCGTTGGCGGGGTCGTATTTGAAGGAGACGTGCTCGAAGGTGACGTCGCCGCGAATCGGGCGTTCGCCGGCGCCCTGCTCGTCAGTGAGGTCGACCTCGGTGTTCAGCACCTCCATGACGCGCTTGTAGGAGGCGGAGGCGCGGGAGAAGAGGACGAACATCATCGAGAGCATCATGAGAGACATGAGGATCTGGAAGATGTAGTTGATGAAGGCGACCATCTGGGCGGCTTGGAGCTCCCCGCGGATGACCTGCCCGCCGCCGAACCAGATGACCGAGACGGTGGCGAGGTTCATGACGAGCATCATAACCGGCATGTTGAAGATGACGACGTTCATCGCGCGCAGGGAGGCGCCGGTGAGGGCGTCGTTGGCGGATTTGAACTTCCGTTTCTCATAGTCCTGCTGCACGAACGACTTGACGACGCGCACGTTGGTGAGGTTCTCCCGCACGCTGCCGTTGAGGGCGTCCATGCGCGCCTGCATCTGGTTGAAGAGGGGCAGGGCCGTCTTGATGATGAAGCCGAGCGCGAGCAGCAGGGTGGGGATGATGACGACGAGCACGACCGCCAGCCGGGCGTTCATCCGCAGCGCCATGATCATCGCGAAGACGAACATGAGCGGCGCGCGGATCATGAGGCGCAGGCTCATGATGCCCGCGTTCTGAAGAAGCGTCACGTCGTTGGTGAGACGGGTGGCGAGGGAGGCGGTGGAGAAGTCGTCGATGTTCTTGAAGGAGAAGGTCTGCACCTTCTCGAAAAGGCCGCGGCGCAGACCGGCTGCAAAGCCGACGCCCGCCCTGGCGGAATGGCGCGCGTTGCCGAAGCCCGCGACGATCGCGAGCAGCGCGAAGAGGATCATCAGCGCGCCGACGCCGAGGATGAAGGGGATGTTGCCCGTCTGGATACCCCGGCCGACGATGTCGGACATGAGCGTCGGCTGGACGACCTCGCAGACGACGTCGAGCAGCATGAACGCGACGGCGATCATGACCGACTTTTTGTAGGGCGCGAGGTAAGAGATCAGTTTGCGCAAGTGGGTTCCTCCTGTCCGTAGAGCTCCTGTTTGAGCCTGATCAAATTTTGCTGCATCCGCTGGTAAAAATGCACGATCTGGGAAAATTCCTCGGGGGTGAAGTCCCGGTACATCTGCTCATTGACGGTGTGGATGGCGCGGTCGGCCCACGCGGCGGCCTCGCGACCCTCGTCGGTGAGTTCGATGCGGTTGGAACGCAGGTCGCCCGGGTCGGGCACCCGCTTGACGAATCCGGATTTTTCCATTCGCTTGAGGGAGACGGCGATGGTGGCTGGGCTGATGTGCAGCGCCTTGGCCAGGTCGGCCTGGTTGCACGCGCCCATCCTGCCGAGCGTGAAGAGCAGCGGCGGCTGTCCGGGATAGACGCCCCGGTCGCTCATCAGCCGGTTCATGCACTGCTTGTGCAGGGAGACGAGCTCCCAGTCGATGTGGATAACCTGATAGATTTCATCCATTGGAATCTGCTCCTGTCATGTTGCAAACACAGCAAAAAAATAGTTAGACAGCTAATCATTAGCCGTCTAACTAATTTTATGCAGTGCCTGCGGGAAAGTCAATAGATTTTACCAGAGTTAACAATTTGTTCAGGATTCATCTGAGCAATCTATACAAACCCTTCCCGCTCAATCTTCGATGAGGGTGGAGGAGGATTCGTCCTTCACCAGATTCGGCGTCCCCGCGCCGGGCTGCGGCGCGGACCCCTCCGCCTCTTCAAAGGAGAAGGCGGGAGGCTCCACCGGCTCCCCGTTCAGGCGGACCTCAAAGTGCAGGCAGGGGCCCGCGGCGTTGCCGGTCGAGCCGGCAGAGGCGATCCGCTGGCCCGCCGCGACGGCGTCCCCGGCCGCGACGGCGAGCTCCTTGCAGTGGGCGTAGAGGGTCTGGAAGCCGTCCCCGTGATCGAGGACGACCCGGTAGCCGTACGCGCCGTCCCAGCCGGCTTCGGAGACGTTCCCGTCCGCCGCCGCAAAGACGGCCTCGCCCGGCTCCGCCCGGTAGTCGACGCCCTTGTGCCCGGGGCCCTTGTCGAAGGGCGCGGCCACCGTCAGCCCGGCAAGCGGCGGCGTGAGCCGCGGGGCCACGATGATCGAGGTCGGACCGTCCGCGCCGCCGATGACGGCGGGCGCGGAGGCGGCTTCGCCCGCGTCCCACGAGAGGTTCCCGGCGGCGCGCTCCCGGCCCGCGCCGTCGAGCAGCGCGAACTCCACGTCATAGGAGAGCAGCTCCCCGCCGATCGGCGCGGTATAGGTCCCGCCAGGCCGCCAGTCGTTGGCGGCGGACTCCGCCTCAAACCAGTGGACGCTCATGGCGCCGTCCCCCATCGCGGCCCGCCCCGCGGGGTGGATGGACCACGCCCAGCCGTCCGGGAGCTCGTCCGGGATGGCGATGCGCAGTTCGCCCGACTCGAAATCAAAGACGACGCCGCCGGCGAGCTCCTTCGCCAGCCGCTCGGGGGAGGGGGCCAGCAGACGGGAGCTTTCGGAGGGGGAAGCGGCTTCGGCGGGCGCGATCAGGAAGGTGGAGATCGACATCCCCACGAACCCGAGCAGCACGGCGGAACAGACGGCCGCCGCGAGCAGGACCCGGGTCGATTTCTTGCAGTTCATCATGAGGGTGAGCCTCCTTTTGACATCCTCTTTGTGCAGGCTGAAGGGGGTGGAGAGAGGCGGGGCGGCGCGCACGGTCCCCATCGCGCCGAGGATCGCGCGGCCGTAGCCGCGCCGTTCGTCCGCGTCCATCGGCCGCGCGAGGCGTTCGTCGCAGGCGGGCTCGCAGAGCGCGTTGATCCGGTGCAGGGCGAGCCATGCGAACGGATTGAACCAGTGGACGACGCAGGCCGCCAGCCCCGCGAGCTTATAGAAGAGGTCCCCGCTCTTCAGATGGGTCAGTTCATGCAGCAGGATAAAGCGCAGCGCGTCCGGGTCTGCGGGCGCGTCGGGGAGCAGGACGCGGGGCCGCAGGAGCCCCACGAGCATCGGCGTGCCGGCGAGGGGGCACCGCTCCAGCCGGACGGCGCGGCGGACGCGAAGCTCCTCCTTGCACGCGGCGAAGAGAGCGAGCGTCTCCCGGTCCGCGACGGGGCGGCTCGTCCGCCGCAGGGCGCGGTGGAACCGGAGGGCCGCCCACGCGCGCTGCAAAAGCAGCGCGGCCGCGCCGCACGTCCACGCGAGCGCGGCCAGTTCCCGCCAGGAAAGCGGCGCGGATGCCGCCGCGGTTTCCGCGGCGGCCGTGGGCGGCCCCGCCGCGAAGCGCACCGCGGCAGCGGCGGGGGAGATCGCCTCCGATACGCCGGAGAGGGCGCCGGCGGGGAAGGGCAGCGTGACGGGTAGGAAGAAGAGTGCGAGCGCGACCAGCCAGATGTAGTAGCGCCACCGGGAGCCGAACTGCCGGCGGGTGAGGAAGGAGACGGCCAGGATGAGCGCCGAAACCGCCGCGCCGGTCAGCGAAAGGGGAAGGACGCGGGAAAAAAAGAACGCCGTCATTTTGTCCCCTCCCCGTCGAGCCAGCGGCGCAGCTCCTCGATCTCCGCGCCGGAGAGGGAGCCGGGGCTGCCGAGCGCGGCAAAGAAGCTCTGCACACTGCCGCCGTGCACCTCCCGCAGGAAGTCGCGCGTCTCCCCGGCGCGGTAGTCGGCCTCGCTCACCGCCACGCGGTAGAGGTTCTGGCCGCCGTGTTTTTCGCAGGTGAGCATCCCCTTGTCGACGAGGCGGGTCAGGAAGGTGGAGACGGTCTGGATTTTCCAGCCGCGGCGTTCGGAGAACGCCTCCACCAGCCCGCCCGCCGTAACGGGGCCGCTGCGCGTCCAAATCTCCTGCATGATCGTGAATTCGGAATCGGAAAGCCTGTTCATACAGTCACCCCCGGATTTGGTTACTACATCATGTAGTAGCCAAATCATACTACAAGCTGTAGTAGATGTCAACCCGGTACTGGAAATTTCCGGCGGGATATGCTACAATCTACTGGAATCATATCCTGATACGGAAAGTTGGAACGTCCATGCCGCTTGATCCGTCCCGGCCGCTGCTCTTTGACGGCGCGTTCGGCACCTATTATTATTCCCTCACGGGGGATGAAGCCCCCTGCGAGCTTGCCAACCTCACTTCGCCCGACACCGTCCTGCGCATCCATCGGGAGTATCTCGCGGCGGGGGCGCGCGCGGTCAAAACGAATACCTTTGCCGCAAACCCCGTTTCCCTTCCCGACCCGGAGCAGCTCTCCCGGGTGATCGAGGCGGGCTGGTCGCTCGCGGAACGGGAGGCTAAAGAAACCGGCGCGCGCGTCTTCGCGGATATCGGCGGCAACAATGCGGAAACCGCCCCCGGGGACTACCTGGCGGTCGCGGAACGGTTTCTGGAGCTCGGCGCGCGGGAATTCCTCTTTGAGACGCTCGCCTCCTTCGACGAGGTCCTGCCCGCGCTCGGGCTGATCCGGGAGCGGGTCCCCGGCGCCACGGTGTTCGTCTCCTTCGCGGTGTCCCAGGACGGCTATTCGCGCCGCGGCCACTACTGCCGCGTCCTGCTGGAGGCCGCGGAAAACTGCCCGCTGGTCGACGCCGCCGGTTTTAACTGCGCCTGCGGCCCGAGCCACATGGCGAACCTCCTGCGCAATCTCGGCCCGCGCCGAAAGCCGCTGATCGCGATGCCGAATTCCGGCTACCCCTCGTCGATCAACGGGCGCGTCCTGTTTGAGGATAACGCCGGGTACTTCGCGCAGAAGCTGGCCGCGCTCTATGAGGCGGGCGCGGAGATCCTGGGCGGCTGCTGCGGCACGACGCCGCGGCACATCGAGCTGGCCGCGGAGGCGCTGGCCGCCGCGTCCCGTCCCGCGGGGGCGGGACTGCCGGGGCCTTCGGTCCCCGGCCCGGGCGCTGCCGCGCCCGGCGGCGGCCGCCCCGGCGCGCGCCGCAAGACGATCGCGGTGGAGCTCGACCCGCCCTTCGACTACGACTGCTCCTTCATCCTCTCGGCCTCGGCCGAGCTCAGGCGCGGCGGCGTGGATTTCATCACGGTGACCGATTCGCCCCTTTCGCGCACGCGGGCGGACAGCCTGATGACGGCGGCCAAGATCAGGCGGGAGGCGGGGATCGAGGTGCTGCCGCACATCTCCTGCCGCGACAAGAACCACATCGCCCTGCGCGCGGGGCTGCTGGGCGCGGCGTTCGAGGGGATCTCGCACGTGCTTGTGGTGACGGGCGACCCGCCGACGCAGACCGAGTCGCGCGGCAGGGACGGGGTCTTCCATCTGAGCTCCTTCGATCTCATCTCCTACATTCACAGCATGAATACCGAGGTATTCGCCAAGAATCCCTTTGTGGTCGGCGGGGCGCTCAACGTGAACGCGGTCAATTTCCCGCGGGAGCTGGAACGCGCGAAGAAAAAGCTGTCGCTCGGCGCGTCGGCGCTCTTTACCCAGCCGATCTTCAGCGACGCGGCGGTGGAGAACTTTCTGACCGCGCGCAGGGAGCTGGACTGCCGGCTTTTCGCGGGGATCCTGCCGGTCGCGGGATATAAAAACGCCCTCTTCCTCATCAACGAGGTGTCGGGCATCGAGATTCCGCTCCGGGTGGTGGAGGCGCTCCGGGACAAGACGCCGGAGGAGGCCGCGAAAATTTCCATCGCCTACAGCGCGGGCATTGCCCGGCGGGTATACGACGCGGCGGACGGGTTTTACATCATGACCCCGCTGCGCAAAATTGCGATCGTGCAGGGGCTGATCGAAGAAATCAGGAGGGAAGAAACATGATCTTAATCGGAGAGAAGCTCAACAGCTCGATCCCCAAAACCATGGAGGCGTTTTCGGCGCACGACGAGGCGGCGGTGATCGGCCTGATTCAGGCGCAGGCGGACGCGGGCGCGGAATATCTCGACGTCAACACGGCGATCTGCGGCGGGGAGGAGCTCGCGGCGATGCTCTGGGTGGTCGCGCTCATCCGGGAGCACTCCTCCTGCGGCATCATGATCGATACGGCGGACCCGGCGGTGATGGCCCAGGCGGTGCAGGCCGCTGCGGGAACGCCGCTCATCCTCAATTCGGCGACGCTGACCGACCGGTTCGACGAGGTGACGGCGCTCGCCCATTCGAGCGGCGCTTCGGTGGTGGGCCTGCCGATCGACGGCGAGATGCCCCACACCCTCGAGGAGAAATGCGAGAAGCTCGCCGCGCTTGTGGAAAAGCTGCGCAAGGCGGGCCTCCCCGACGAGCGCATCTATGCGGACGTGCTCATCGAGACGCTGGCCACCGACGGCGCGAGCGCGAAGAACGCGGTGGGTGCGGTCCAGTTCATGGCGCAGAACTACCCGGACGTCAGGACGACCTGCGGGCTTTCAAACATCTCGTTCGGCCTGCCCCGGCGTTCCCTCATCAACAGCGCCTTCCTCTCGGCGGCGATGATGGCGGGGCTGTCGAGCGCGATCCTCGACCCGGTGAGCCCGGCGATGCAGGACGCGCTGGCCGCCGCGAAGGTGGTCGCGGGACAGGACGACTACTGCATGGACTATATCACCCACATCCGCAGCGGAGAACTGTAACAAGGAGGAATCGATATGATCCGTTTCAACCACTTCAATTTCAATGTCCTCGACCTGCAAAAGAGCCTCGATTTCTACCGCGAGGCGCTCGAGCTGGACCCCGTGCGGGAGAAAAACGCGGCGGACGGCTCCTTCAGGCTCGTCTACCTCGGCGACGGGGAGAGCGACTTCACCCTCGAGCTCACCTGGCTGCGCGACCGGAAGGAGCCCTACAACCTCGGCGAGCTCGAATACCACCTCGCGTTCGTGACCGACCGGTTCGACGAGCTGCACGAAAAGCACGTGCGGATGGGCTGCATCTGCTTTGAAAACCCCGGCATGGGCATCTATTTCATCCACGACCCCGACGGCTACTGGATCGAGATCGTGCCGCAGAGATAAAGAAAGGGAGGCGGACCGTGAGGTCCGCCTCCCTTTTTGCCGCAGGTTCAGGGCAGCTCGGCGAAAATCGTCGTCGCGTAGCCCTTGGTGACGCCGCCCCGCTCGGAGACATAGACGCCGATCCCCACATGGGTGAAGTTCGGCCGGATGATGTTGTCGTAATGGCTCGGGCTGTTCAGCCACCGGTCCATATAGAAGTCCGCCGAATAGGCGTTGTCGACGCTGGGGTCGTCGTACTCGGTCATGCAGAGGTTTTCGCCCGCCGCCGCGAACTTGACCGGCACGTCCTCGGTGATGACGGTGCTCCATGAATCCCCGTTGGGCCGGGTGTGGTCCCAGTGGCCGGTCTTGCAGAGCTCCCGGCTGCGGATGCGCGCCGCCGACTGCAAATCGCCGTCCATCTTGACCGGGTCGAGCCCTTCGGCCTCGCGCTCCTCATTGATGAGCGCGAGCAGGTCCTTCTCCACCTCGCTGCGGAAGTTCATGCCCGAGACCTTTGCGGTGGTTTTCCGCACGGCTTTCTGTTCCGCGGCTTCCTTCTCCGCCGCCTCTTTCGCGGCCTGTTCCGCCGCGGCCTGCTCGGCGGCTTCCTTCGCGGCCTGCTCCGCCGCGGCCTGTTCGGCTGCTGCCTGCGCGGCGGCCTGCTCCGCCGCCGCTTTCTCGGCCGCTTCCCGCGCGGCCTGCTCCGCGGCGGCGATCTCTTCGGGTGTGGGCGCCGGAGGCGCGATGGAGGAGACCTCCGCCGGTTCCGATGAGGCCGCTTCAGAGGAGGCTTCCGACGAAACCTCGGAGGAGGCGTCGGAAGAGACGGCCGAGGAAGCCTCCGAAGAGGAGATTTCCGAGGAAACGGCCTCGGAGGAGACGTCCGCCGGGGCGGGGTTTTCCGATTCCGCGGCGGGCGCGCCGCAGCCGGACAGCAAAACGAGAAACGCCACGAAGATGGCCAGTTTTTTCATATCCAGGACTCCTTTGGAAATGGAGTGCCGCGCACCCGGAAAAGGGGAGCGGTCCTGCTTTTATCCTAGCACAAACTTCCACGCGGTTCAATGGAAGATCCCGTAATTTTTCCCCGGATACAAAACGTCCCCATCCGGTTGGGATGGGGACGTTTTTTAAGAAAAGGAGAGAAAGAAAAGGGAGGAGTAAGTTTGTTAAATATCTAACGTCTTTGTACGACTTTATCTTACCACCGGGGCGGGAAAAAATCAAGAGGAAATTGTTAAAAAAATATCATTTATTTGTGAAAAAACTGTGTCGACCCGGCGCGGTTGAAAAAGACGCGCTGTGCATGTATAATGAAAGGCGGAAAAGAGCGAAAAAGGGGGATGCGCGGTGAAAAAGGTGCTGCTGCTGGCGACGGGGGGGACGATCGCGTCCCGGCCGGGCGAGAGCGGGCTCGAACCGGAGCGCGCGCCCGCCGAACTGCTGCGCGCGGTCGGTGAGCTGGAGCCGTGGTACGACGTCACCTACCGCGGCATCCTGAACCTGGACAGCTCGAACATCCAGGCGGAGGAGTGGCAGCTCATCGCGCGCAGCGTCTACGACGCATTGGAGGATTATGACGGTATCGTCGTCACGCACGGCACCGACACGATGGCCTATACCGCTTCGGTCCTTTCCTTCATGCTCCAAAACCTGCAAAAGCCGGTCGTCCTGACCGGCTCCCAGCTGCCGGTCGGCACCCCGCTGTCCGACGCGCGCAGCAACCTCGCCACCGCGCTGGCCGCCGTGGACAGCGACGTGCGCGGCGTGAGCATCGCCTTCAACCACAAGATCATCCGCGGCTGCCGCGCCGTCAAGGTGCGCACGATGGGCTTCGACGCGTTCGAGAGCGTCAACAGCCCCGACCGCGGCGAGATCCTTGCGAGCGGCGTGCGCCTTTACGGACGCCGCCAGCCGCCCGCGGACGGCCCCTGCGTCCTGAAGGACCGGCTGTGCAACGACGTCTTCCTGCTCAAGCTCATCCCCGGCACCAACCCCCGCGTCTTCGACAGCCTGCTCGGCCTCCAATACCGGGGCGTGGTGCTCGAGGCGTTCGGCGCGGGCGGGCTCCATTTCATCCGGCGCGACCTCTCCGCCGAGGTGCGCCGCCTTGTGGAGAACGGCGTCTCGGTCGTGGTTTGCAGCCAGTGCCTCTATGAGGGCAGCGATTTTTCCATCTACGAGGTGGGCCGCAAAATCCTCGACACCGGCGTCATCCAGAGCCGGGACATGACCACCGAGGCCGCCGTCACCAAGCTGATGTGGGCGCTCGGCCAGACGGACGACCCCGCCGGGGTGCGGCGGATCTTTGAAACCAACTATGCGGGGGAGATCACCCTGTAAGGAGGAAGGATTTTTGGAACTGCTGTTTTCCTCGTCCACGGCGCTCATCGCGCTGTTCGCGGCGGTTTGCCTCCTCGGCGCGCTCCATCTCTGGCGCGACCGGATGCCCGCCGCCCTGCGCGTCGCGCTCGGAATTCTGCTCGTGCTCATCGTGCTCGGCTTTTTCGGCGCGCTTTGCTG
Source organism: Anaerotruncus sp. DFI.9.16 (assembly GCF_024461615.1). Taxonomy (NCBI): domain Bacteria; kingdom Bacillati; phylum Bacillota; class Clostridia; order Eubacteriales; family Oscillospiraceae; genus Anaerotruncus; species Anaerotruncus sp. DFI.9.16. Next base: position 5,026 of record NZ_JANFZX010000012.1, on the reverse strand, counting down.
GACGATCGCTACCGGCGGAAACCTTTAAAGGTTTCCGCCGGTAGCGGGACCCGAGGGGACCTTTCGAGAAAGTTCCCCCCAGGCCCCCTTCAAAGCGTTTGGTTCAGGCTTGCCGCTCTGCCTCCGGTCCTTCCGCCGTCCGTGCGGGAGGGCTTCCTTTTCGGGAAAGTTCCCCCGGACCCCCTTCAAAGCGTTTGGTTCAGGCTTGCCGCCCTGCCTCCCGTCCTTCCGCCGTCCGTGCGGGAGGGCTTTTTATGTGCCGGACGGCTCTCCGGGGACACGGGGGCGGCGGAAAACAACGCCCTCCGGGCGTTTGCGCGAAAGCTCCGCTTTTGCGCACGCGCGGCCCCGCCGCGCGGTTTTCCGCCCGCCCCGCCCCTTCCGCCGCGCGAAGATAAGGGAGGGGACGCCGCTTTCGCGGCGCCCCCTCCCGGTTTTCACGCGGATTATTCCACGGTGACGCTCTTGGCAAGGTTACGGGGCTTATCGACGTCGCAGCCGCGCAGGACGGCGGTGTGGTAGGCCAGCAGCTGGAGCACGATCACGCCGACGACCGGCATGAACAGGTCGTCGAGCGCGGGCAGGTCGAGCCGCTTGGAATAGATTTCCGGATCGACCTCGAGCCCCTGCTTGCAGACGAGCAGAACGTCGGCGCCGCGGCTGTGCACCTCCTTGATGTTGCTGACCATCTTGGGCAGCAGCGTCTCCTGCGTGGCGACCGCCACGACCGGGACCCCCTCGGTGACGAGGGAGATGGTGCCGTGCTTGAGCTCGCCCGCCGCGTACGCCTCGCAGTGGATATAGCTGATCTCCTTGAGCTTGAGGGAGCCCTCCATCGAGAGGGCGTAGTCGAGCCCCCGCCCGAGGAAGAAGAGGTCGCGCAGCGATTCGTAGCGCTTGATGTACTCCTTGATCTCCACATTGAGGCCGAGCACATCCTTGGTGGTTTCGATGGCGCCCAGCAGGCCGGAGGTGAGCTCGCGCGCCCGCGCGTCGTCGACGGCACGGTTGGCGAGCGCGAGCCGGATGGCGATGAGGTACATCACCGAAAGCTGCACCGAATACGCCTTTGTGGAGGCGACGGCGATTTCAGGGCCCGCGAAGGTGCGGATGACGTAATCCGCCTCGCGCGCGATGGACGAGCCGGTGACGTTGACGACGGCGAGGGTGGTCGCGCCGCGTTCCCGTGCGAGGCGCAGGGCCGCAAGGGTGTCGGCCGTCTCGCCCGACTGGGAGATGAGCAGCACGAGGGAGTGCTTGCCGAGGATGGGATCGCGGTAGCGGAACTCGGACGCGATGTCGCACTCGACGGGGATGCGCGCCAGCCGCTCGATGAGGTTTTTCCCGATCATGCCCGCGTGCATGGCGGTGCCGCACGCCACGATGGAGATCGTGTCGAACTGCCGCCAGAACCCCTCGGGGATGTCGTCCTGCGCCTCGAAGGAGGGCAGGCCGTCCGAGATACGCGGATGCACCGTGTCGGCGAGCGCGCGGGGCTGCTCGTAGATCTCCTTGAGCATGAAGTGGTCATAGCCGCCCTTCTGCGCCTGCTCGACCGACCATTCGGCGGTCAGCATCTGGAGCTTTGCGGGGGAGCCGTCCGGCTCGAAGAGGGAGATGCCCTCCCGGTCGATGCGCACGATCTGTTTTTCCCCGATCAGCGCGTAGCGCCGGGAATAGGGCAGGATGGCGGGGACGTCGGAGGCGATGAAGGTCTCTCCCTCGCCCGCCGCCGCGATAAGGGGGCTGCCCAGCCGGGTGGCGTACACCTCGCCGGGGCGGTCCGCGAAGAGGATCGCAAAGGCGTAGGAGCCCTCGAGGATGGCCTGCGCCTCGGAGATCGCGGCGATGGGGTCCCCGTGGTAGAGGGAATCGATGAGCTTCGCGGCGACCTCGGTGTCGGTGCGCGAGAGGAAATCATACCCCTCGCCGAGCAGCCTGGAACGCAGCTGCTGATAGTTTTCGATGATGCCGTTATGCACCAGCGAGAGCTTTTCGGTGGCGTGGGGGTGGGCGTTTACGTCGGAGGGCTCCCCGTGGGTGGCCCAGCGGGTGTGCCCGATGCCGCAGCCGCCCGCCAGCCCGGGATGCTCCGCCTTCAGCCGGTCGGCCAGGTTTTGCAGGCGGCCCTTCGCCTTGACGGTGACGATGCCGTCCCCGTCAAAGACCGAGACGCCGGCGGAGTCGTAGCCGCGGTATTCCAGCCCCGAAAGGGTGTCAAGAAGGACGCTGACGGCTCTTTTGCCGCCGGCGTAACCAACAATTCCGCACATAGGTACCTTTCTTTCCCGCGCGGCAATCCGTTCTGTAAAGGGCCCCGTCCGCGCCGCGCGATGCGGCCGGGCGCCCGGTGAAAATTTCAGATTCGACTTCCTGCCCTCCTGCCTGTCGATCCGGTTGCCCGGAAGTTTTCAGGATGGCTGCGCTCGGAAGCAAAACGGGGAGGCACCCGCCGAACAATTTCGATTAACCTCCCACCTCGTCAACCGCCGGAGCGGTTCTGGCGCTTGCGTATAACGATCTCAGCTGTCTGTCACCTCCCTGCGTAAAATTTCCCCTGCCCTCCTTTCCGATGATTTACTGGAATTATAGCAAACTTCCCCTGGAAACACAAGCAATCCATTCTATGCGGATTTACGCGCGGATGCTACAAACGGCGTGGATTTTGCGGGGAAACCGTGTTAAAATGGGAGGGAATCTGAAAGAAACCGGAGGCGGGAGGATGGTCTATCTCATCGAAGCGGGGGAACTGCGCCCCGACCGGCCGGACGCGGCGGGAAAACGGGTGTGCGTCACGGATTTTTCCGCGCTGGCGGAGGCGGCCGGGGTCCTCGGGGAGGATGTGCACATCCTTGAAGGGTGTCTGCGGGGCGGGATGTCCAAGCACGAAAGCCATGAACGGTTTGATTACCTTTCGGTGTCGGTGTGCGACGCGCGCGACCCGCTCGCGCCGCCCGTGCGCCTGTGCGCCTTCCTGACAAAGGACGCGCTGGTGATCCTGTCGGACGGTACGGGCGAGACGGGGAAGGCGCTCGCCGGGCTCTGTGTGCCGGGGACGCGCTGCGGGGAACCCGCCCGGCTGATCTGCGCCTGCCTCGACCGGCTCACCGCCGACGACTATCTCGCGCTTGAATCGATCGAGCGGGAGGTCACGGGGCTGGAGGAGGCGCTGCTTTCCTCCCGGAATCATGATTATTGCATCAGGGAGATCGCCGGACTGCGCCGCCGCCTGATGGCGCTCAAAAGCTATTACGAGCACCTGATCGCCATCTGCGAAGGGGTGCGGGAGAACGAAAACGGCGTGGCGGACAAGCATACGCTGCGCGCCTTCCGCCTGCTGGAGCAGCGGGCGGCGCGGCTGGGAAACAGCGTGCTCAACCTGCGCGACTATGTCACCCAGGTGCGCGAGGCGTACCAGGCGCAGGTGGACATCGACCTGAACAAGATCATGAAGGTCTTTACCGTCATCACGGCAATCTTCCTGCCGTTGACGCTCGTAGCGGGCTGGTACGGCATGAATTTCAAGATGCCCGAGTACGGCTGGCGCTTCGGCTACCCGCTGGTGATCGCGGGGAGCCTTGTGGTGGTGGCGGCGCTGCTTATTTACTTCAAACGGAAAAAATGGTTTTAAGGGAGGCGGATGGATTTGCTGATCGATCTGAGCGTCAAGGTGACGCGCCAGGCGGACAAGGACGCGCACGGGAATGAGAAGCAGGTGTCCTTCGGGCATCTGGGGACCCATTTCGACGTGATGGACAAGGAGTTCCCGCTCGCGTTCACCCGGCGGGAGGGCATTGCGTTCGACGTGTCGGGCGTGGAGGGGCGCGACATCGGGACGCGGGACGTCGACCTCGAGCCGGTGGAGGCGGGGATGTTCGCCGCTTTCCGTACCGGCTTCATCGAGCGGGAATCCTACGGCACCCGCGCCTATTTCACCGGGCATCCGCAGCTTTCCGACGCGCTCATCGACGCGCTGCTGGAAAAGGGCGTGTCGATCATCGGCGTCGACTGCGCCGGTGTGCGGCGCGGCGGGGAACACACCCCCAAGGACCAGTACTGTGCCGACCGGGGAGTGTTCATCATTGAAAACCTCTGCAATCTCGGAGAACTGCTCGGCGGGGAGAAGACGGCGCGGTTTGTCGCACGGACCTTCCCGGTCAATTTTGACGGGATGACCGGTCTGCCCTGCCGGGTGGTTGCGGAGGTGGACGATGGTTGACATCAACCGCTGGACGGCGGATTTTATCGATAAGCTGCGCGCCGCGTTCGGGGAACGCCTGCGATTTGCGGGGCTGCAGGGGAGCTACCGGCGCGGGGAGGCCACCGAGAAGAGCGACATCGACATGGTGGTCGTGCTCGACGGGCTGACGCCCGCGGACCTTGCGCGGTACCGTGCGCTCGTCCGGGAGATGCCCGAGGCGGACAAGGCCTGCGGCTTTCTCTGCGGGACGATGGAATTGCAGGCATGGCCCGCGCATGACCGCCTCCAGCTCTGGTACGACACCCGCCCCCTGTTCGGGAGCCTGGACGGGCTCGTTTCGCCGCCCGACGGCGGGGACGTGCGGCTCGCTCTGCGCGTGGAGGCGGCCAACCTCTACCACGCGGCCTGCCACAGCTATGTATTCGGAAGCGCGGACGACCTGTCCGCGCTGGAAAAGGGCGCGTTTTTTCTGCTGCGCACAAAATGCCTCGCAAAGACCGGAATCTATGCCGCCGACCGCCGGGAGCTCCGCTCCCTGGCCGGGGAGGAGGACCGCGCGGTGCTGGAGGCGCGGGGCGCCGCCGATGAACGGTTTACGCGCCTCATCGTCTGGTGCGCGGGGCTTTTGGAGCATTTGGGGCCTTCCGGCCCTCGGGAGGAGGCTTAGGTTTGCCGCTCGGGAAGCGGCGGAGCTTTTAATTGCTCTCCTTCGGAGAGCCAAGGGGAGCCGCCTATGGCGGCAAGGATTTGCCGGGTCCCGCCCCGGCGGGCGGGTTCCTTTTCGGACGGACGAAAAGGAACCAAAAGTCCGCCTAAGAACCCTCC
>NZ_JANFZX010000119.1:0-2269 GCF_024461615.1 Anaerotruncus sp. DFI.9.16 | reverse complement strand
TGTCCCGTTTCCGGGGCTGGATCCAGGCGGGTGCGACGCTGCTGACCAACCTGCATCTGCCGAACTTTCTCAAGGGCGGACTGTATCAGGGGGCGGGGAAGACCGTCTGCGTGCCGGGGCTGAACTGCTACTCCTGTCCGGCGGCGTCCGGGGCCTGCCCCATCGGGGCGTTTCAGGCGGTGGTGGGGGCTTCCAAGTTCAGCTTCTCCTACTATATCACAGGCTTCCTCATTCTGTTGGGCGTGCTGCTGGGGCGCTTTATCTGCGGCTTTCTATGCCCCTTCGGCTGGTTTCAGGAGCTGCTGCACAAAATCCCCACTAAGAAGCTTTCCACAAAGAGGCTGAAGCCGCTGACATACCTGAAATACGCTGTCCTGCTGGTGATGGTTTTCCTGCTACCGGCGTTCCTTGTGAACGATGTTGGCATGGGAGACCCGTTCTTCTGCAAATACCTCTGCCCCCAAGGCGTGCTGGAGGGAGCCATCCCGCTGTCCCTTGCCAATTCCGGCATCCGGGCGGCGCTGGGCAAGCTGTTTACATGGAAATTCAGCATCCTGCTGTCGGTGATTGCGCTGAGCGTACTGTTCTACCGACCGTTCTGCAAGTGGTTCTGCCCGCTTGGCGCGTTCTACGCACTGTTCAACCGGGTGTCCCTCTTCCAGATGAAGGTGGATAAGAATAAGTGCGTCTCCTGCGGGAAATGCGCCAGAGCCTGCAAGATGGATGTGGATGTGACGAAAACGCCCAACCATACCGAGTGCATCCGCTGCGGAATGTGCATCCGCGCCTGTCCGACGAAAGCCGTGTGCTTCCGCTACGGCTTCGGAGACGGTAAAGATAAGGCAAAAGCAGCGGAAACGCTACAGACAAACAACAATAACAGGGAGGAATAAAACGAATGAAGATGAATAGGACGAATACTGCCGGCAGAATTCTGGCGCTGCTGCTTACTGCACTGATGGTGCTCTCTCTGGCAGCCTGCGGCACAAAGGGCGGAGACAAAATGGACGGAATGAGCAGCGAACCGAAGAATGCCGAGGAAGCGGTTGCCATGCACAAGGAGCTGATGGCGCAGGAAAATGCCATTCTCTCGGAGGACACAGCGCTTTGGGAAAAGGTTTTCATGGCGGCCGACAAGGGCATGACCATGCAGGAGGACGGCAAAAACTATGGTGAGTTTTTGTTGGACACCATCGAAGGTTCCAAAGATCAGTTTACGGAGGATGAGCTGAAGCTGCTCAAGGAGGCGGCGGAGAAGATCCGCGAGATTGAAAACAAGCTGACCATGATAGAGAAAAAGTACCCCGAGGCGGCACAGCAATCTACGGATGGCGCTATGAGCGTGCCCGCGGGCAGCGACATGACCACGCCGCCTGATGACGGCAGCATGCAGAAATTCCCCGCCTTTGAGGGCAAGGACCTGGATGGCAACACGGTGAAGAGCGACGAGCTGTTCTCCGCCAACGCCGTCACCGTGGTGAATTTCTGGTTCACCACCTGCAATCCCTGCGTGGGCGAGCTTTCCGAGTTGGACGCACTGAACAAGGAGCTTGCGAAGAAGGGCGGCGCGCTCATCGGTGTCAACACCTTCACATTGGATGGCGATGAAGCGGCAATTTCCGAAGCAAAAGATGTACTGGCCAAGAAGGGCGTGACCTACCAGAATGTGTATTTCGCTTCCGACGGCGAGGCGGGAAAGTTCACTACAAACATTTTTGCCTACCCCACCACCTATGTGGTTGACCGCAACGGCAATATCGTGGGTGACCCCATCGTAGGCGCCATCACGGAAAAGAAGCAGGCGGAGACGCTGCAAAAGCTCATCGACCAGGCTCTTGCCGCCGATATGGGCTGACAAACGAATTTATCTTCTCAGAAAGGAGGGATACACCATGTATCGGAGAGTATTGCCGCTTCTGCTCACCGCGGTACTGCTGCTGAGCGGCTGCACTGCCGGGCAGAAAAATATGCCGCAGAAAACGGACGAGAAGGAAATGACCGGACAGCCCTCTGATATGTCCGGTGAAGGAAGCATGTATATGGATACCACGGAAAATGTCATCTATCTGGCGGGCGGCTGCTTCTGGGGAATGGAACAGCTGATGCAGTCCATCCCCGGCGTCATCAACGCCGAGAGCGGCTACGCCAACGGCACCTGCGAGGCGGACGCCGATTACAAGACCGTCTGCAAGGGCGAGACCGGCTTTCGGGAGACCGTGCGGGTGGAGTATGACCCCGGACAGGTGAGTCTCGACGCCCTGCTGCTGGC
>NZ_JANFZX010000118.1:0-2411 GCF_024461615.1 Anaerotruncus sp. DFI.9.16 | reverse complement strand
AGCGGACTCAAGCCGGGGTCGCGGGGCGGAGCGCCCGCGAGCGGCCGTCGCGCGTCGCGCGGCAAATCTACTTCTGCACCCACTTATAGCCGTAGCCCCAGACGGTGAGTAAAAATTCGGGCTCCGAGGGTTTGTCCTCGAGCTTCATGCGCAGGCGGCGGATATTGACGTCGACGATCTTGACGTCGCCGAAATATCCCTCGCCCCACACCTTATTGAGAATGTCCTGCCGGCCAAGGGCGGTGTTGGGATTGTTGAAGAAATATTCAAGGATCTGGTATTCCACCTGAGTAAGCTCAAGGATCTTGCCGTTCTTCGAGACGGTACGGCTCTTGGTATTGAGGACAAAGGGCCCCGATTTGATCTCGTTGGGCGCGGGCGCGGCGGCCTTTTCGGCGGCCATGGCGACGCGGCGGTAGAGCGCGTCGACCCGCGCGACAAGCTCGGAGGGGGAGAAAGGCTTGGTGACATAGTCGTCGGCGCCGATCATCAGGCCGTTGACCTTGTCCATCTCCTGGCTTTTGGCGGTCAGCATGATGATGCCGATCGAAGAATTCTTTTCCCGGATGCGGCGGCAGACTTCAAAGCCGTCGATGCCGGGCATCATGACGTCGAGCACCGCCACGTCGAAATAGGCGGGATTGCGGTCAAAAATCTGGAGGGCTTCCTCGCCGCTCGGGACGTCGACGACCTCATAGCCCGAACGTTTGAGGTTGATGACCTCAAAGTCGCGGATGACGTCCTCGTCCTCGACCACCAAAATCCGTTTCATGTGAAATCCATCCTTTCCTACCGGTCAGAGCAGGGAGAACATGTCCTGCAGATCGGTCCATGTGATTGCGAGCGGGCTTGACGGGCTTTCGGGGATGTAGCCGTAGTAGCTGAACATCCCGCGGGATTCGCTGAACTTCTGGTAATTCTCCAGGAATTTGTCCTGGTAATCCTTTTGGGAGACGACGCGGATGCGGGCCAGCTCAACCGAAAGGTCGTTGAGCGGGTCGTCCGAGCCGTTGTAGCCGATAAACCGCCATTCGCCGTTCTCCATCTGGTTGACGATCGTGACCGCGCCGATCCACTGCTGGGGGAATTCGACCATATAGCCGCCCCCGCGGTTGATCGCGGCGGCGAACACCCGGACAAGCTCGTCCTTTTCCAGACGGTTATATTCCGTGAGGTAGAGCCGGTCGGCCTCGTCCACCTGGTCGTACCCGGGCAGAAGCCGCGCGGTGGGAATTTCGATCGCGCGGTCCCCGTCGATATCGGTACAGAGGGGGGAGGGAACGCTGTTGGGGTTGTTGGCGCCCGAGGCGGTGTTGGGGCGCTTGGTCATCTGATAGAGGCTCGGCTTCTGGTAATCGGGGTCGAGCCGGTCATAGTCCGCCTCTTCCCCCTCGCCCTCCTCCGAATAGCTGATGACGGGGACCAGCTCCCCGTCCGCCACAGAAAAGACCTCGGTGACGAGGATATCGGTCGAGCCGACCGCGAGGCTGTCGCCGGGGATCAGCTCATCCACAAAGATCGCGCGCCGTGCGGAACCGGCCGACAGCCGCCCGGCGGTCACCCCCGCGAACTGTAAGATCCGTTCGGTGAGGGGCTTTTTATCGACGATGTCCACCGCGTCCCCGTCAAAGGAGAGCAGGTTGATCCAGAAGGATTCCAGCGTGGTGCGCGAATTGCTCGAGAGCAGGAAGACGTCGGCCTGGCCGTTGCGGTCGAGGTCGTCGATCAGATAGGTCGTATAGCCCGGGGAGACCCCTTCGGCCAAGGCGTTCACCAGCACGCGGTCGGCGGGGGAGTAGCGGTAGACCCGCAGCTGTTTTTCCTCCCGGTCGGAGCCGCTCCAGCCGACGACCACGTCGGAGGCGTCCTTGGCGGTGATGTTCGCGAAGGCGACAAACTCGACGTCCTGTCCCGCGCCCGGCAGATCGCAGAGCGACCGCCACACCCCGTCCTGCTGGTCGAGCAGCACGATGCGCGCGGTGTTGTCGATCGAAGGCTCGTAGAAGACGATCGCCTCCTCCTCGCCGTCCCCGTCGATGTCGTGGAAGACGAACGCCGAACGGTGGTCGCCGCTCTTGGGATATTTGAGGCTGTAGTTCTGGGTGAGCGCCGCGTCGTCGAGCGCGTCGTTGATCGCGCGCTGCTCGGGAGTCAGCCGGGGCGGGCGCATCAAATCGTCGGTCGCCGGGCTGAAGGAGGTGCAGGCGGAGAGCATCAGGCACGCCGCGGCCGCGGCGAGCAGTTTCGAGATGCGCGGCATGTCGGTTCCCCCCTTCAAAAGAGTTTGCCCGCCCGCCGCAAGGTTACGCCGGGGGCGGGCATACGCACAGTTAGCTATGCTAATTTTATCCCATTGCGGCGCGGATGTCAATCGCGCGCGGGGGCGGGGCCGCGCCGTCCCAAGGACGGCG